>CAXTUT010000114.1:0-7089 GCA_964247465.1 uncultured Caulobacteraceae bacterium
TGATGGACAGCGTCACCCGCTTCGCCATGGCCCAGCGCGAGATCGGCCTGGCCGCGGGCGAGCCGCCCACCACCAAGGGCTACACCCCCACCGTCTTCACCGAACTGCCGAAGCTGCTGGAGCGCGCCGGCCCCGGCCCGATCCGCCCAGACGGCACAACGGCCGGCCCGATCACCGGCATCTTCACCGTGCTGGTGGACGGCGACGACCACAACGAGCCCATCGCCGATGCGGTTCGAGGCATACTGGACGGCCACATCGTCATGGAGCGAACGATCGCGGAGCGCGGCCGCTTCCCCGCCGTCAACGTGCTGAAGTCCATCAGCCGCACCATGCCGGGCTGCCAGACCCTGCCCGAGCGGGCGGTGGTGCGAGGCGCCCGCGAGGCGCTATCCGCATACGCCAACATGGAGGAGCTGATCCGCATCGGCGCCTACCGGGCGGGCTCCGACCCGGTGATCGACCGGGCGATCAAGCTCAACCCGGCGCTGGAGGCCTTCCTGTCCCAGGACAAGGACGAGGCGACGCGCCTGGACGAGGCCTTCTCCACCCTTCGCGCCATCCTCGACACCGCGCCCATGCTCGGCGTCCTTCAGTGAGTGAGTTCGCATGAGCAACTGGATGGCCTCGCTGATCAAGCTGGCCGACCTGGAGGTCGAGACGCTGCAGAAGCGCCTGCGCGACCTCGCCGATCGCCGCGCCACGATCGACTGCGTGCTGGAGAGCCTGGCTTTGGAAGGCCGCCAGGAGAGCGCCCACGCCACGCTGGACGCCTCGGCCGGCTGGTATCTGGTCGGCTTCCGGGAGGGCATGAAGGTTCGACGCGTCAAGGCCGAGGCGGATCTGAAAGCCTGCGCCATGGAAGAGGCGGGAGCCCGCGACGCGCTCGCCCAGGCCTTCGAGGCGCAGAAGAAGTACGAGACCCTGGCGGAGACCGCGCGGGTGGCGGCGGTGCGCAAGTTCGCCAAACTGGAGACCGCCGCGCTGGACGAACTGGCGCTCCGCCGCGTCGGCGTCCGCTAGGCCTTTGTTCGCGTTCAAGCTATCCTGCGTGGACGCGGTGCGGACCCTTGGAACCGTACGCGGCGATCCCGGTCCGACGCTCTCCAGCGCACGAAGTGAGGCGATCATGCCAAGTCCATTTCCTCGCATCCTGGCCGCCGTCCTGCTGGCCGGCCTCGGCGCATCGCTCGGCGGGTGCGTGGTCGGCACGGTGGCGGGGGCCGCCGTCGGCGTGGCGGCCACGACCGTCAAGACGGGCGTAGAGGTGACCGGCGCGGCTGTCGGCGCGACCGCTCACGCCACCGGCGCCGTGGTGCGCACCGCGACCGGGAGCGGCCACCCAAACAATAAATGAGTCTTTCCTTCAGCGGCACGGCGGGTAGGGCGGGCTAAGGCTTTCCACCTTTAGAAGCTGGACATGTTCAGCGCCTTGGCCGCCATGCGACAGCACGCCAAAAAGCGTTTGTCCGGTTAGCTTGCCATTGAAGCTGACCTTCTCCCAAGTTTTGGCCTTGAACGTTAATTGGCCCGTGCGCGAATGAAACTGAGTACGACTTGCCCGAACAGGTTTGTCGATACTACCGTCTGTCGCTCCATAGCTTAGGAAAACTCCTCGCGAGTTATGACTGATTTGAACATAGTGACCGCCCGTGTCGCCGCTCTGCTTCTCCAAGCACAAGTCAGAAAAGGCGCCTTCAGGCACGCGCAATGGCAGCACCGCCAGCGCAATAGCGACTAACAACATGCTAGATCTCCAGCGCGCATCGCTCCCCCACGGTCGGGCGCGACACCACCACGCGCGACAGGCCGGGGAAGTCAGGCGCCAGCCGCTCGGCGAAGAACAGGCACAGCCGCTCTAGCGTCGGCGTCTCCAGCCCCGGCGTCTCGTTGAGGTGGCCGTGGTCGAGGGTGGCGGCGAGCCTACGCAGAGCCTCGTCAAGCGCGCCGAGGTCGACGACCCAGTCCTGCGCCGGATCGAGCGCGCCGCGCACGCTGGCCTCGACCTGGAAGGAATGGCCGTGCAGGCGCCGGTACTGGCCGCGCGGCCCGTGCGGCAGGCTGTGGGCGGCGTCGAAGCTGGCCGACTTGGTGATCTCGAAGGTGCGCTCGGACATGGGCTCGGCTTATGGGATGCCGAGGTATTTGTGCGTCTGCACGCTCAGACGCCAGCGCGGATGCGCCAGGCAGTAGTCGATGGCCGCCCGCGTGTTCTCGGCACGGTCGGGACCGTCCATGGGCTGGAGCAGGAAGCGCTCGAACGCCAGGGCCTCAAAGCGGGCGGGATCGACGCCCGGCTGCGGGAAGATCAGCTTCAGTTCGGCCCCGCAGGTCTGGGCCAGCGGCTGGTCAGCCTTGGGGCTGACGCAGATCCAGTCCACGCCCTCTGGCGCGCTTAGCGTTCCATTGGTCTCAACCGCCACCGCGAACCCGTAGGCGTGGAAGGCTGTGACCAGCAGGGCGTCAAGCTGCAGCAGCGGCTCTCCGCCCGTGCAGACGATAAGCTTCGGCTCGTCCGCCGGGCCGCGCCACAGGGCGGCCGCCGCCTGCGCCAGCCGTCCGGGCGTGTCGAAGCGGCCGCCGCCGTCGCCGTCCAGCCCGACGAAGTCGGTGTCGCAGAAGCGGCAGGCGGCGTCGGCACGGTCGGACTCGCGGCCAGACCACAGGTTGCAGCCAGCGAAACGGCAGAACACGGCGGCGCGGCCGGCCTGCCCGCCCTCGCCCTGCAGGGTGAGGAACAGCTCCTTGACCGCGTAGCTCACGCCTGCGCCCGCCATTCGGCCCAGCCGCGGGCGCGAAGCTCGCAGGCGGGACAGGCGCCGCAGCCGTAGCCCCAATCGTGGCGCACGCCGCGCTCGCCCAGATAGCAGGTGTGGCTGCGCTCCAGGATGATCTCCACCAGCTCAGCGCCGCCCAGGCGCTCGGCAAGCGCCCAGGTCTGCGCCTTGGTGAGCCGCATCAGCGGCGTCTCGATGGCGAGGTCGCGGTCCAGGCCCAGGCGCAGCGCCTGCTGCATGGCGTCCAGCGTGTCGCGCCGGCAGTCGGGATAACCCGAGAAGTCGGTCTCGCACATGCCGCCGACCAGGCTCGCCAGCCCCCGCCGGTCGGCCAGCGCCGCGGCGTAGACGAAGAAGACCAGGTTGCGGCCGGGCACGAAGGTCGAGGGCAGACCGCGCGCGGTCATTTCGATGGCCCGGTCCGCGGTCAGGGCGGACTCCGCCACCGCCCCGAAGCTGCACAGGTCCAGCACGTGGTCGGGCCCCAGCCGCCCGACCCAGGCGGGGAACGCCTCGCGCAGCGCCGTCAGCACGCTCAGGCGGGCCTGCATCTCGATGTGATGGCGCTGGCCGTAGTCGAAGCCGACCGTCTCCACCCGCTCGAAGCGCTGCAGCGCCCAGGCCAGGCATGTGGCGCTGTCCTGTCCGCCAGAGAACAGCACCAGCGCGCCGGGCGGCGCGGGATCGACATGGTTTTCGATGGCTTCAGGATCGGGCATGACAGTTTGGGACGGCGCAGGCCCGGCGGAAGCGTCTCCGCGGGCCCTGCGACCTGGAGGACAGGGCTTGAACGACGGGCCGCGGGTCTACACCACCTGGGCGGTTGCGGAAACGGCGCCGCTGCCTCCATCGACGCCGGGCCGTCTTTGGGCTTTCTCCTTCAGCGCCGCGGAACGGCCGCAGGACCGGCTTAGCGTCGTCCTCGTCGTGACGAGACCAGGCGAGACGCAAGCATGATGCTCATCCTGATGGCGGCGCTGTCGCTCGCCGCCACGGAGCCGCCGCCGGCGGCGGAGCCGGCCGACGACCCGGCCGCGACCCTGGAAGGCCTGCAGCAAATCTACGACCAGAGCTGCGCCGCGCGCGAATACGGCGCGTTCGACGACGTCTGCGACCAGCTGAGAACTCAGCTGCGGCAGGCCAGGGCGGAGGCGGCCAGGCAGGCGCATGGACGCGGCGCGGCGCCGGCCAGCCACCCGGCTCCTCCCGTCCGGGCAGGCGCCGCTGGGGGCGGAGAGGAACGGCGACGCGCCGACGGTCGCTGCGGGCCCTTCAGGCGCAGGACCGTAGCGGTCGGCCACCGGTTGGGACTGGGCGCAGAGCGGCCCGGCCAGCATCAGGGGGCCGAGCGCCAGCCCGGCCATCACGGATGCGCGCGACATGAAAGCCTTCCACCTCAATCCCGAGTTCAAGCTTAGGCGCCGGACGTTAACCCCGACCTAACCGCCGCCACGCCAGGCGCGCAGCAGCCGCCGTTCCGCCAGTTCGGCGAGCCCGTGCAGGCCCGCGGCCATCGTCCCCAGCACCCCAAGGGCGGCGAACATCTCGGCGGTCTTGAGCTGGTGCTCGGCCTCCAGTACGCGCCAGGCCAGCCCCTGCGCCTCGCCGGAGCCGGCGACGAACTCCGCCACCACCGCCCCGATGATCGCCAGCCCGACCGACACCTTGACCCCCTCCAGCGCGTAGGGGGCCGCGGCCGGGATTTGCAGCCGGGCCAGCCGCTGCAGCCGCGTGGCGCCATAGAGGTCGAACAGCCGCTCCAGGTCGGGGTCGGCCGAGCGCAGCCCGGTCGACAGGCCCGAGAACAGCGGGAAGAAGGCCACCACCGCCGCCAGCGCCACGATGGCGCGCCCCGCGTGGTCCAGCCCCGCCCAGATGGTCACCAGCGGGGCTATGGCCACCACCGGCGTCACCTGCAGCGTCACCGCAAGGGGCTTCACCGCCCGCTCGGCCCTTCGGCTCAGCCCGGTGAGCAGCGCCAGCGGCCAGGCGAAGGCGGCGGCGGCCACGAGCGCCAGCAGCGACATGCCAAGGGTCGCCGCCGCAGAGGTCAGCAGGTCCGGCGCGTCTTGCGCCAGCGCCTCGGCCACCTCGATCGGCGACGGCAGCAGATAGGCCGGGACCGCCCAGACCACGCAGGCTCCCTGCCACCCCGCAAGCAAGGCCGCCAAGAGCAGGGCCGGCGCCGTCAGACCCCTGATGAGGCTGGTCGCCACGTCTGTCCAAGGTCGCAGTGCGCGCGCCGCCACGTCGTCCCCGAACGCTCCGTTTAAGTCCCGGTTAACCATGCCGCGGCCTAGTGGGCCAGGCTGGACATCCGACCGTGCAGGACGCCGGGCTCTCGTCAAGATGTAGCGCTCATGCCTCGTTTACACCCTACCCATGGGCCGCTAGCGTCAGTCACCGTAGAGGCTGATTCTGCGGATGCGGGAGATGTCACCCCCATGACGGCGGCCGGCCCCTGGAGCGTGAAGGGCATAGACCCCAAGGCGCGCGAAATCGCCAAGGACTTGGCGCGCCGTTCGGGCATGACGCTCGGCGACTGGCTGAACCAGATGATCATCGAGGGTGGCGAGCCGGAGGCCGCCCCGCCCGCCCCTGCCGAGCCGCGCCGGCCGCTGGACGACCTCTATCGCGAGGCGCAGGTGCGCCGCGGCGTCGCCTCTCCGCCGCGCAGCCCCGAGCAGGGCGAGACCGATCGGCTGAACCGGGCGCTGGAGACCCTGGCCACCCGGGTCGAGGCGGCCGAACACCGCTCGGTGCTCGCCATCAGCGGCATGGACCAGTCGGTCATGGGCGTGCTGTCGCGGCTTGACGAGATCGAGCGCGAGAACGGCGGCCCCAGCCGGCTGGACGGCTCCGTGGCGGAAGTGCGCGCCGCCCAGGCCCGCATCGCCGAACGGCTCGGCCGCCTGGAAGGCCAGGACGGTCCCCGATCGGAAGGGCTGAGGGCGTTGGAGGCCGCGCTCGGCCGCATGGTCCTTCGCATGGACGAGGAGGCCGCCCGCGCCGAAGCGGCCCGCACCGACCTGCGTGAGGCGGTGGACGCCTCCCAGGGCGTCGCTCACCGGCTGGAGCGGCTGGAGACGGTGCTGGAGGCCGCGCCGGCCGCCTACGCCGACGCGGAGAAGGTCGAGACCGTGCTGACGCGCATGGCCGAACGGCTGGACCAGACCGAGACGCGCGCCAACGCCGCGGTGCAGTCGCTGCAGACCTCCTTTGCGGGTCTCGACGCACGCCTGCGCTCCAGCGAGGCTCGTGGCGCCGGGCACGGCGGCGCGGAGCTGGAACGGCGCTTCCAGTCCCTGGCGCACGAGCTGTCGCAGCGGGTGGAGGCGTCCCGCACCGAGCTGGCCCAGCGCATCCGCGCCGCCGCCGACGGCCGCTTCGACACCATGGAGAGCTCGCTGCGCGATATCGGCGGCCACGTCGAGCAGGCAGAGAAGCGCTCCGCCCAGGCCATCGACCGCATCGGCCGCGAGGTGATGCGCGTGGCGCACAGCCTGGGCGAGCGGGTCGCGTCCGGCGAAGCGAAGCTGGCCGAAGTGTCCGAGCAGGCCGGCGAGCGCATCAGCGCGGTGGAGAGCCGCAGCGCCGCGGCGGTGGAGACCATGAGCGGGGAGGTCTCGCGCCTGGCCGACGCCATGGAGAACCGCCTGCGCGGCGCCGACACGGCCCAGGCCGAAGCGCTGGAGAAGCTCGGCGGCGAGATCGCCCGCATCGCTGAGCGCCTGACCGATCGCATCTCCACCTCCGACCGGCGCTCCGCGGAAGCCATCGACGAGGTCAGCGACAAGGTCGCCAAGATCGGCGCGCGAATCGACGAGCGCTCCGCGGCCAGCGCGGGCGAGCTTTCGGAGCGCATCCGCGCCAGCGAAGAGCGCACCCACAAGCTGCTGGAGGAGGCGCGCGGGCGACTCGACCAGCGGATGGCGGAGAGCCACCCGATAGCGCCGATCCCGGCGGTCGCGCTCGAGGTCGCCGAGGAGCAGCCGCCGGCGCCTGAGCCTGTCGCGCCCGCCTCCAACGCCGACCCGTTCGGCCTTATGGCGGCCAAGCCCGAACCGGCGGTCGCGCCGCCGACCGAGGATGGCTTCGGGCGCCGCGACCCGTTCGAGGTGGAAGCCTCGTCTTTCGACCCCGACGACGACTTCGCTCCGGCCGGCTGGAGCGCGCCGCCGCCCGAGCCGGAAACCCCGGCGCCGACCGCCCACAGCGCGGTGTTCGGCCCCGCCCTGTTCGAGGAGCCGGCGGCCTCGGCGACGGGCGAGGCGGCGCCGGACCTGGTCGGCGTCAACCACTACGCGACCAG
>CAXTUT010000115.1:0-7077 GCA_964247465.1 uncultured Caulobacteraceae bacterium
GGCGTCGACCTCGGCGCGGCGGAGGCCCCGGCCATGGAGCCGGCGCTGCGCAAGACCGCGGCGGCGGACCCTGTGGCGGCTGATCCCGGCGCGGCGGAGGAACCGGCGCAGCTGACCGAGGACGCGCTGGACGCGGCCGCGTTCGAGCCCGCCTCGGCCTGATCCAAAGTCCGCCGCTCTTCCCGGCGAAGGCCGGGATCCAGATCATAAGGCTCGCGGACTGAAGGCTGACTCCGGCCAGCCTCGGAGCCGTCAAACCATACGATCTGGCTCCCGGCCTTCGCCGGGATGAGCGGCCAAAAACTAGTCATCGATGTCTGCGGCCGGCGATCCCCGGCCGCCTTTGCACAACAGGGAGAAGGGCCATGGCCGAAATCACGGCTGCGCTCGTCAAGGAGCTCCGCGAGAAGTCGGGCGCGGGCATGATGGACTGCAAGAAGGCGCTGACCGAGAGCGGCGGCGACATCGAGGCCGGCATGGACTGGCTGCGCACCAAGGGCCTGTCCAAGGCCGCCAAGAAGGCCGACCGCATCGCCGCCGAAGGCCTGATCGCGGTCGCCCTGCGCCCCGAAGGCGCAGGGATGATCGGCGCGGTGGTCGAGGTGAACGCCGAGACCGACTTCGTGGCGCGCAACGAGAAGTTCCAGGCCGCCGCCCGCGCAATCGCCCTGACCGCCCTTGATGTCGAGGGCGGCGTGGATGTGCTGGCGGAGGCCAAGACCTCCGGCGGCGAGAGCGTGAACGAGATGCTCACCGGCCTGATCGCCACCATCGGCGAGAACATGACCGCGCGCCGCATGGCCCGTTTCGTGGTGCCGCAGGGCGTGGTCGCGGCCTACGTGCACAACGCCGTGGCGCCCGACCTCGGCCGCATCGGCGTGCTCGTGGCGCTGCAGTCGTCGGCGGACCCCGCCAAGCTGACGGAGATGGGCCGCAAGATCGGCATGCACATCGCCGCCACCTCGCCCCTGTCGCTGTCGGTGGACGACATCGACCCCGCGGCGGTCGAGCGCGAGCGCGCCATCTTCTCCGAGCAGGCCCAGGCCTCCGGCAAGCCGCCCCAGGTCATCGAGAAGATGGTCGAAGGCCGCATCCGCAAGTTCTACGAGGAAGTCGTGCTGCTGAAGCAGGCCTTTGTCATGAACCCGGACCAGACCATCGAGCAGTTCGTGGCCGAGCAGGGCAAGGCGCTGGGCGCCCCCATCCAGCTGACCGGCTTCGTGCGCCTGGCGCTCGGCGAGGGCGTGGAGAAGGCCAAGGACGACTTCGCCGGCGAGGTGGCGGCGCTGTCGGGTCACGCCTGATCTGAATAAGGTCGGCGGCGAGCCGCCGCCGACCCGCTCATTTCAGCGAAAGAAAAGCCGGAATCCACCGGTCTTGTCGTCTTTCGCCGACTTGTTCCGGGAGCCAGAGCGCGGAGCCACCAGTCTGGGTGGCACCTCTTGATGCCCGCAACACGTGCGGGCAAGACGAGTAACCACCAACCATCGTCGAATCAGAAGAAGTCCGGCTCCTTGCTCTCCAGCACGGCTTCATAGTTGGCGACGCTCTTCAGGTTGCTTGAGCGCCAGTCCGGGTCGACCGCCCGGCCGAGGTCGAAGGCGGTCCAGGCCTTCGGCGTGTCGAAGCTCCTGAAGTAGGCGTCGCCCGCGTCCTTGTAGGCGTTGGCCGACCAGGGGTAGGCGGCGATGTGGGTCCAGTAGTTCGCCACCACCGGCGACGGCATGGCCGCGAAGATCGCCTTGTCCCACTTGCCCGCGTCCTTGGCGCCCGCCACCAGGTTGGCGAAGGTCACGTAGCGGAAGGTGCCGAACGGCAGGGCGTCCAGCGACTTGGCCGAGGCGATGTAGCGGGCGGCCTCCTGCCGGTCGCCCGATGCGTTCGGCGCGGCGCCGGATAGCGCGCTCGCGGCGGCGAAGCGGGCGACCTGCGGGTCCTGGAGGGCTGCCCGGATCAGCGGCGCCAGGGCCTGGATCGTCGCCTGGCCGTCCGGCCCTTTCAGCTGAAAGCCGTACTGCTGCAGATAGGCGTTGAACCACAGCCAGACCTCCATGGACCGCCCGTCGGTCTCGGCCTTGCGGAGCGCGGCGAGCATGGCGTCGGCGGCTGGCTTGGGTTTGGTATAGCGCCCGTGGATGACGTCCAGCGCGGCCCGCATGCCGGGTGCGCTCCCCGTTCCGGACGCGCCCAGCGCCTCCTCTACGTCGGGCTGCAGGCCTGCAGGCAGAGGATAGGCGATCGTGGCGCGTGTGGCGCCGGAGAGGGTGAAGACGATCGTTCGCTTCCTGTTCAGGAGATGGGCTTGGACGACCAATCTGGCCGGCAGGGCTCTTGCGTCCGCCAGGGCATGGCGGACCTGCGGGTGCAGCGGGAGGTGCAGCGCAAAGTAGCGTAGGAGCGGTCGGCGGTCGCTTCCCGTCAGGGCGACGGCTTGGCCGCTCGCCTGCACGACCGGGTCGCTCCCGAGCAGGAAGTCGGTTCCGGATCCGGTCGGGCGGAGCGTGAGCGGCGTGTCCGGCGGATCGCTGATCCCGAGTTCGGCCTCGCGCCAGTAGGAGCTGTCGTTGGACGGGCCTAAGCTCTTGCCCGTCGTGCCCTGCAGGTGTGTCAGGACAGCCTGAACGAATTTCCGGTTCGCCAGCTCCGCTGCGCGGAAGGCCGGCTGCGCATGGCCGTTCAGGCTGGCGAAGCTCGGCGCCCCGTCAGACCAGATGAAGGTCCGGTGCAGCGCAAAGTCATCCAGGGTGTGGGTGCGTCCGCTCGTGACGAGCACGAAGTCGGGCGCGAGCACCACGCGGGAGGTCTCCGTCCTGACCGCCGAGTCCGTCGACGTGGTCTCCTGGCGGACGTCGAAAGCTAGCATCGGTTCGGGGGCGAGCGGGCGGGCGTCGCGGATCTGGGCGGATGTCCAGGTCGGACCAACGGCGGCGGGCTGGGCCGAGACGGGGGCCGCCGCAGCCAAGGCCATCGCCGCCACGATGGCTGCAACACGGATCGACATGTCAGCTCCTCCACATGGTGGCGTCTTGCACTCTCGGGCCCTGGCTCTCCGGTTTGCAACCTCAAGCGGAAGGTGCGGCGTCGCTACGCCGCTTGAGCAGCGGCAGAGATGTGACCTCAGGCCGTGCCGCCCGCATCCACGGTCAGCACCGTGCCGGTGACGTTGCGCGCGCCTTCGCTCATCAGGAACGACACCGCCGCCGCCACGTCCGTCGCTTCCGCCAGGCGGCCAAGCGCGCTGCGTCGGGCGATCTGCGCCACCGCCTCGTCGCCAAGATCGGCGGTCAGTGCGGTCTGGACGAAGCCGGGCGCGACCGCATTGACCGTCACGCCCACGCGCCCGACCTCACGCGCCAGCGAGCGGGTGAAGCCCACCAGCGAAGCCTTGGTCGCCCCGTAGACCGATAGCCCGTTGTAGCCGGTGGAGGCGATGACCGACGCCATGTTCACGACGCGCCCTTCGCCCGCCACCAGCATCTGGCGTACCACGTATTTGGTCAGCAGGATGGGCGAGAGCGTGTTCAGCCGGATCAGCGCCTCGATCTGGGCCTGACTCATGTTGGTCAGCAGGCCTGCCGTGCCCAGGCCCGCGTTGTTCACCAGGCCGTAGAGCGGGCCGTGCGTCGCCTTCCATCCGCGCACCCGCTCGGCGATGGCGTCGACGTCGGACAGGTCGAAGGGCTCGAAGCCGATGGCGTCGGGCGCAGCGGCCATGGCCTTCTGCAACGCCGGCGACGGATTGCGCGCGACCGCGACCACGCGGAAGCCGTCGGCGGCCAGCCGTTCGGTCACGGCCAGGCCCAGGCCGCGGCTGGCGCCTGTGACCAGCACCCTACGCAAGCCGCCGCTCCAGCTTGCCCGCCGCCCCGACGGCCAGGGCTCCCACGAACCGTAGCGAGGCGGGGGTCTTGTGCGCCGGCAGGGCGGCGCGGCAGTGGGCCAGGATCACCTCGCGCGCGTCCGCCGCGGTCGCGGCAGGGTCGGCCAGCACCACCTCCGCGCTCACCAATGCGCCGAGCACCGGGCTGGACCGTCCGCTCACCCGCGACATGCGCACGCCTGGGCAGGCGTTGATCACCGCCTCCACCTCCTCCGGGCTGATCTTCAGGCCACCGACGTTGATGACGCCGCTGCGCCGACCCAGGAAATGGAAGCGCCCGCCCCGCCGCTCCACCAGATCGCCCGTGTCCACCCAGCCGTCGCCGTCCGCCACCGGCTGAGCGTGCGCGCCGACATAGGCCGAGGCGGTGCGCGCGGAGCGGACGTGCAGGGCGCCGTCGACGACGCGCAGCCGCACGGCGCGCCGCTCGTCATCCACGAACGCGGCCGGAAACCCGCTCAGCTCGTCTGTGACCTCGAAGCCGACGCCGGCCTCGGTGGAGGCGTAGGCGTGGCCGATCCGGGCGTGCGGGAATTGGGCGCGGAGCGCATCCAGCACCGGCTGGTCGGCGATCTCCCCGGACAGTCGCACGTATCGGGGGTCGAGCTTGCGGATCGCGGGGCTCATCAGCGCGCGCCGCCAGTGGGACGGCGTGCCCGCCACATGCGTCGCGCCGTGCTCGCGCAGGCGGTCGAGGAAGTCGCCGAGCGGTTCGCAGGCGTCGGTGATCAGCAGGCTCGAGCCGCCCAGCAGGGCGCGCAGCAGCATCTGCAGGCCGCCGTAACGGCGGATGTCGTAGAAAGTGGCCCAGACCGGCGCCGCCTCCCCTTGCGGCCGGGGCATGATGGCGCCGCTCAGCGCCTCCAGGCTGTAGGCGACCAGCTTGGGCGCGCCGCTCGTGCCGGAGGTGAGCAGGACCCATTCGGTCGCACGATCGCGGCTCCGGGTCGTGCTGCGCGCGCTCTGCTCATCGGCGTGGACGGCGAAGCGCGTGAGGCCAGCCGGCGCATCGGCGCCGTCGGCATCGCAGACCATGGCCTGGGCTCCGGCCGCGTCGGCGATGGAGGCCAGGCGCTGCGCCGCCACGTCCGGCGGGCAGAGGACGAGCCGCGCAGCCACGCCATCCAGGCTCGCCAGCGCCGCGACGGTGGCGAGCGGCGAGCGCGTCCACACCAGCACGGCGGCGCCCTGCAGGGCCTGCGCAGGCGCGGCGACGAAGTCCTGGTAGGCCAGCGCGCGCAGCGACAGCGTCTCGCCAGCGCCCCTCAGCGCGGGCTCGCAACCGGGCTCCAGGGCTGCGGCGATGCGGTCCGCCAGGCGCCGCCTGCTCACGCGTGCGCGCTCAGGCCGGGACGCGGTCATAGAAGCGGACGAAGTCGCCGAAGGTGACAGGGAACGCCACGTCGTCGGAGGTGGCGAAGGGGTCGTAGCCCAACTCGTCCTCCAGCCGGGCCACGACGATGGCGAAGCCAAGCGAGTCCAGCCCGCTGTCGAGCAGCACCAAGTCGTCGCACAAGGCCGCGAGCGTGCGGCCATGCTCGGCGGCGACCTGGCGCATCTGCGCCTCGACGGTGGACCTGACGGACATAGGACGCTCCCCTTGCGGCTGGCGACAGCTATGCCGCCAAAGGTTGAAAGATCGGTTCGCTCCCGCGCACATCGAGACGTGAGGCGGGGCCAGGGCCCGCTCGGCATGGTCTGTTCGTTGCACGCGCCTGAAGCGTCGTCCCCGGCTGGGACGTGCCCGGAGCGCCCGCCCCATGACTTCGACGCCGTCGCCGCTTCTGCGCTGCCGGCCGATCGCAGAAGCCGACCTGGCCGACGTCGCCGCCCTGCTGACCAGGGGGTTTCCCGACCGGACCCTCGACTATTGGCGTCGGGCGCTGGATCGGCTGCGCACTCGCGAGGCGCCCGCGGACTACCCGCGCTTCGGGCTGATGCTGGAGGCGGGCTCCGCCTGCGTGGGCGTGCTGCTGCAGATCTACGCGCGGCTGGCGCAGGGCGACGCGCCGGGTGCGCTGCGTTGCAACGTCTCCAGCTGGTACGTGGAGCCGGCGTTTCGCGGCTACGCACCGCTGCTGGCGTCGCGCGCGCTGCGCCACAAGGAGGTCACCTACCTGAACGTCTCGCCCGCACCCCACACGCGGCCGATCCTGGAGGCTCAGGGTTATCGCCGCTACAGTGCGGGGCAGTTCGCAGCCTTGCCCGCGGTCTCGTGGCCACGGGGCGGCCGGGTGCGGGCGTATCAGGTGGGCGAGGCGGGGTTTCCGCCGTCCGCGGCGGCGGTGCTGGACGCCCACGCGCGCATGGGTCTGCAGGTGCTCGTCGGCCGGCGCGGGGCGGAGCGCGCCGCCTTCGCCTTCCTGCCGCGCACGATCGCGGGCCTGCGCTGCGCGGCGCAGCTGGTCTATTGCACCGAGGCCGACAGTTTCGCCCGCTTCGCAGGCCCGCTCGGCCGGCGGCTGCTGCGTTGCGGCCTGCCGCTCGTGATCCTGGACGCCCGGGGCCCGGTGGCCGGGCTTGTCGGGCGCTTCTTCAAGGATCGCGCGCCGAAATACGTGCGCGGCGGCCCCGCGCCTTGCCTGAACGATCTCGCCTACACCGAAGCCGTGCTGTTCGGCGCCTGATCGCGCGAGACGAGGAGACGACCCATGTGCGCTAGCGAGCGGCCCGTGCGCTCGGTCGGCCAGGCCCTGGTCGACCAGCTGGTGATCCAGGGCGTGCGCCACGTCTTCTGCGTGCCGGGCGAAAGCTATCTGCCCGTGCTCGACGCCCTGCGCGACAGCGGGATCACGCTCACCGTCTGCCGTCACGAAGGCGGGGCGGCCATGATGGCGGACGCCGTGGGCCGCGCCACGGGCCGTCCCGGCGTGGCCATGGTCACCCGCGGACCCGGCGCCAGCAACGCCATGGTCGGCGTCCACATCGCCCACGAGGACTCCTCGCCGATGATCCTGATCGTCGGCCAGGTCAGCCAGGACCGGCAGGGCCGCGGCGCCTGGCAGGAGATGGACCTGGCCTCGAGCTTCGGCGGCGTGGCCAAGTGGGTGGGCGCGATCGATCATCCGGCCAGGGTCGGCGAGACGATGGCGCGGGCGTTCTCCACCGCCATGTCCGGCCGCCCCGGCCCGGTGGTGCTGGGCCTGCCGCGCGACGTGCTGGGCGAGTTGCTCCTCGCTGCTCAGGCCTGGAGCGGG
>CAXTUT010000116.1:0-3430 GCA_964247465.1 uncultured Caulobacteraceae bacterium
GCGCGAGATGATCAGGGCGCGCCGCGCCAGGCGGTAATCTGGATGCGAGCGGATGTCGAAGACCCGCTCGGAGACGATGCGGCCGCGGTGAGACGGCGGCGTCTTGACCGTGAGCCGGCCGGGCGGGGGGTCCTTCTCGTTCAGGATCGCCTTGAACTCGGACTCGGCGATCGCGCGCTCTGTCACCCGTCGCTCCAGCGCGTCCAGGTGCTGTCGCGCCTGGATGTCCCTACCGTTCACCTCCTGGAACTGCGGCAAGGGCCAGACCTCGATCTCCAGCACCTCGAAGGGATCGAGCACCGACATGGCCACAGCATCGGTGCGCTGGTTGGTGAGGTGGCGACGGATGCGCACGCGCAGCCGCTCGTTGGTCTGGCCGACGTAGATCGGCTCGCCGTCGTAGTCGAAGAAGGCGTAGACGCCCCAGCGGACGTCCCCGACCTTGGCCACCTCTCCAGAGGGAAGCGAGAAGGAGCTGTCAAGGAAGCGAACCAGGTTCTGCCGTAGATCCTCGGTCTCGAACGGCGGGACATTCAGGGCGTCCGGGTTGACGCGCCTGAACAGGTCGCTCACGCCACCTGGCTCCGCTGCTCCGCCTGACCGACGAGGGGCTCCAGGAGATGGCGCGCGAGGTGGCGCACGACGTCGACCACCAGGCCATCGCCAGTGAGGTGGTAGGCTTCGTTGTAGCTCCGCGGCAGGCGGTAGCTGTCCGGCAAACCCATCAAGCGCGCGGTCTCCCGGGCCGAGATCAGGCGAGAGCGGATCACCGCGCCGTCTATCACCAGAATCTGCTGGCGGCTGGAGCCTCCGGCGGGGGTCCGAAGGCACCCCGAGACGTCGTCGAAGCGCACTTCCGCGCGCTGCACCTTACGACCCTGCTCGTCCAGGCGGGTGCGGCGGTAGACGCCACCCACCATGCGCCGGCCGGCGCGCATGGCCGCGGTCACCTTGGCGAGATTGATGGCCGACATCATGGCCAGGAGCTGCTTGGTCTCCTCGTCGCTCTTCCAGCTGACGCTGGTGGGCGCCTCCTCGACCAGGTCAGCCAGGGTGCGCACGCGATGGCTGGGCGGCGGCAGGTTCCACCATAGCTGCCGGACCCGCAGCGGCTCGGGCAGCCGCTCCACAGCCTTCACCAGGCCACGGCTGTGGAAGGGCGGAAGCGGCTCGGGGGAGAGGAGGGCAGGGTCTATGGGAGAGCCCGACCGGACCCCCACGATGAACAGGCGAGGGCGCGATTGCGGTACGAATAGCTCCGCGTCGATCACCAGCGACCCCGACCGGTAGCCGTGGCGTTCGAAGGTAGCGCAGATCGCCTCGAAATCGGCTCCGCCATGCGAAGTCAGGGTCCCGCAGACGTTCTCCATGGCGATGACCTTCGGCGCCCGGCCGCTCTGCGCTAGCTCGCCCATCACCCGCCAGAAGGGGTAGAAGGTCCCGGAACGCTCGCCCTTCAGACCGCCGCCGAGCCCGGCCAGCGACAGGTCCTGGCAGGGGAAGGAGCCCCAGGCGAGGTCTACTCGCCCGGGAAGATCGGCTCCGACGACCTTGCGGACATCGCCGACCCGGAGCTCGTCGCCACCGAAGTTCGCCTGGTAGACAGCCGCCTTCTTGAAGTCGAAGTCGTTGGCGAACAGGCAGGACCATTGCGGTCCTAGCCCAAGCCGGGCCATGCCGCCGCCGGCGAAGAACTCGTAGAAGCTAGCCATGCCGGCCTGTCCGCTTGGAGCTGGCGTCGCGCCGCTCGTGGGCGGGCTTCTCCAACCCGGCCTCGTTGATCCAGCTAATGGGCGAGACAAACCCGGCGCGCGTCTCGCCAGCCGCATCGATCCCCGCGAGGGTTTCGGTCGGTAGTCGCCGGCTGGTGCGGGCGTGCGTCTTCGAATCGAAGGCCATGACGTCACCTTGGCGCCGCGGCGGATCGGGGTCGAGGCGGGGAGGTGCGGGGCGCTGGATCCTGCGTCCCGTTCTATCGTGAGATCAGGCCGCCCGTCGCGCGCTGACGATCGCGACGGGCGGCGCAAGCATCTGCCCACGCATGACGGGGTTGCGGGCCTCGTGCCCGGTCGGGCTGGCAAGGATGGCGCGGACCACCTCCATGCCGTCCACCACGCGTCCGAACGCGGCGTAGCCCGCGTTGTCGCCGGGCGCGTCCCGGTGCGCGTCGAGGTAGGCCGAAGGCCCCGAGCAGATGAAGAAGTCCGCGGTCGCCGTGCCGGGCGCTTCGCGCGCCATGGAGATCACGCCGTCCTCGTGTCTGAGGCCGGTGACGGCCGTACTCTCGTGCGTGATCGGGGCCAGGAGCTTGGCGGGATCGTTCTGCAGACCACCCTCCACCAGACCGACTTCCGGGCGCCCCGCGGCCCTGGCGGCTCGGTAAAAGCTCGCGCCGTCGTAGCGACCCTTATCGACGTAGCGGAGGAAGTTTGCGGCGGTGACCGGGGCGCGGTCGGATCGAAGTTCGACCACGATCGCACCGAGGCTCGTCTGAAGCTGGACCTTGGGCAAGATGATCGGCTGTGCGGCGGCCGGCCGGGTGAGCAGGCTCGCCGCGCCGGCCGCCAGGAGGGATCGGCGCGCGATCAGGTGAAGGTCTCGTCTTCGGGCTTGACCGCCTTCGCCTTGCGTCCGCGTCCAGGCTTGGATGCGGCCACCGGTGCAGGTGCAGGCTCGGCCGCCGGCGCCTGGGGAGCGCTCGCCGCCTTGCGGCCGAGGCCGAGCGTCTTGGCCAAGGCGCTGCGCTGGGCGGAGTAGCTCGGCGCGACCATGGGGTAGTCCTTCGGCAGTCCAAAACGGGTGCGGTAGTCGTCGGGCGTCAGACCCTCGGTGCTGAGGCGCCGCTTCAGGCTCTTGTACTGTCGGCCGTCCAGGAAGCACGTGAGATAGTCCGGATGAATGCTCTTGCGGATCGTCGCCTTGTCCGGCTTCGGCGTCTCGGGCTCGACCGGCTCCGGGGTTTCGGCCGTGCTCAACGCTTGATAGGTGTCGACGATCAGCTTGGAGAGCTCCTCTGCGCTCAGCGCGTTGTTGCTCACATAGGCCGAGACAATGTCGGCGGTGAGGCTCTGCAGGTCTGTGGCGGCGTCGTCGGCCATAAGTCGGCTCCGTCTTGTTCGGCGGCGGGTACTTCGAATCGGCCCGCTGTCGCAACACAGAAGCCGTTGCATCCAGCTATAAAGCGATCCGAGGCGGTCGTGAGGGATTCACATGCGACTCGCCTCTGCTAGACTCCCCTGCGATCACAGGCGAGCAGGGCAGATGAACGACGCAGGCGTTGACGAGCGAGTGGTGATCCGGGCGCCCAGAGGCGCCACTTTCGCCATCGAGCGCGCGGCTATTCGCGCGCACCTGACACCGGGAGAACTTGCCCGACGGTTGTTGATCGATGGCTTGCGCGCGAACGGCTTTGATCTCGCCGATGACGTCG
>CAXTUT010000116.1:3530-7031 GCA_964247465.1 uncultured Caulobacteraceae bacterium
CGGTTGTTGATCGATGGCTTGCGCGCGAACGGCTTTGATCTCGCCGATGACGTCGCGGCTTGTACGGGCGAGGTCTTGCCGCTTGTCCGTCCTTGACAGTTTTGCGCCAAAAGGGATTGTGGACTGTCTTAGGTGAAGACTCCGCGACCCTCCGCAGACGTCGGAGCGTCGACGATCTACAGTAACGACCCCCTACTCAGTGATCGACAAAGCCGCCTGTTGGTATGAAGCGTTCCCCCTCGCCGATTTTCACGGGCTGGTCGCCCTCGCCGCCACATCGAGCGGACGTTACGGTGCGGCCGCCCTTCTGAACGACAAGGCCGCTGGAGGATTGGGGGTCGTTGTGGCCATCCGCACCGAATCCCGTGCGTAGGGTGCGGTCGTAGACGATGTAGCGATAGCCGTTGGATTGGCAGTAGATCTGGTCTTCACCGCCGCCCGAGTAGCTCTGCTCGCCGATATGCAGGTCGCGACCTTGCAGCTCGATCTGTCCCGGCCGCCCAAAGCGGTACTCCGCTCTACCAGGGGAGAGGCCGCAAACCGAGACGATCTTGCCGTGGATGGGGCAGGAGAAGAGGTCGGTCTCCTTGGTCGTGCAGAGCGAGGCGGGTGCAGCCACCGCAGCAGACGCGAATAGGGTGAGGCTGGCGGCGGCCGAAAGGGTCGCCAGAACCGACCGTTTCGCTTTCGGTTCTCGATAGCGAAACGATCGAAACGACTTGCCATCGGGTCTTCCTTCCGGGGCCATCAACGTCGCGGGAAAGAGTACGACATCGCCGGCGTCCAGCCAGCCCCGGCTCTGACCGGGTTTCGGTGACAGGAACACCGGCCGGGAAAGAGTCTCGGTATCGCCGGTGAAGCACGGGCCGTCTCGCCTACCTACTGAACACCTTGTCGCTCCAACCACAGCGCCGCGCCAGGATGACCAGGCCGCCGAGCGCGAGAGCTGCGCCAACGCCGCCAGTGGACGCCCAGCCCAGACCCGCGGCGACCGCCGCGCCTCCTAGCCACGCTCCCAAGGCGTTAGCCATGTTGAAGGCGGAGTGGTTCAGCGCCGCCGCCACCGTCTGTGCGTCGCTGGACACGTCCATCAGCCGGGTCTGGAAAGCCGGCACCACCGCGATCCCGCACCCGACCAGGAACAGGTCCGCCGTGACGGCCCAGACGGCGTGGATGGCCAGCATGAAGAGCGATAGCACCACGGCGTTGAAGACGAGCACGCCCACGATCGTGCCCGTCAGAGCCCGATCGGCCAGCCATCCGCCTGCCAGGCTCCCGGCGATCATGCCGAGGCCGATGACCGACAGCAGCAGCGGCACTGTCGCCGGCGCTAGTCCAGTGACCCGGGTCAGGCTCGGGGTGATGTAGCTGTAGACCGCGAACATGCCGCCAAAGCCCACGGCCGCCACGCCGAGGGTGAGCCACACCTGGGCGCGGCCGAAGGCGCTGAGCTCCCGCCGCATCCCGGCTCCGGCGAGTGTTGGCGTTGGGGGCACGAAGATGCGGACCAGGAGCGCGGTCAGCCCTCCAAGCCCCGCCACGACCACGAACGCCGCCCGCCAGCCCAGCGTCTGGCCCAGGCCGGTGGCGAGAGGGACGCCGATGACATTGGCGACGCTCAGGCCCAGGATGACGCGACCCACAGCCTGGGCGCGGCGGCTGGGGTCTACCAGCGACGCCGCGACCAGCGAGGCGACACCGAAGTAGGCGCCGTGCGGCAGCCCAGACAGAAACCTCGCCAGAAGCATGGGCGCATAGCCGGGCGCCAGCGCGCTGGCGATGTTGCCGAGCGCGAAGAAGCCCATCAGGGCGATAAGCAGGCCTCGCCGCGGCGCGCGCGCCGCCAGCACCGTGATCGCCGGCGCCCCCACCACCACGCCGAGCGCATAAGCGCTGATCATGCGTCCCATCGCGGGGATGGGGGCGTGCAGGGAGCCGGCGACGTAGGGCAGAAGGCCCATGGAGGCGAACTCGCCAGTCCCCAGCGCCAGGGCGCCAATCGCCAGGGCGAGCTCGGCGAGGCGAGCATCGCGGGCGACGGGAGCGGGGCTGATCGGCACGGGCATGCGCGGCCTTAATCGCTGGAGGTGACGAGTCCAAGCCATCCAACGGAAAGTGAGTCCAGACGGGGGAGGGCTCACCCTGCCCAAAACACGTCTCTCGAGAGCCTCGTGGCCTGGCCGGCTCGACAGCTTGCCCGGAACGTGCAGCATGGCCTCGCGACGGAGGGCCGGGCTATGGCCGAGCTGACGACGACCAGCGGCGAAGTGATCGACTTCGATCCCGCGGCGGTCACCGCCATCTCCGACATGGACCCCGACAGCGGTGCGGCCGTCACCTGCGTCTACGGGATCGAGGGCGGCGTGGTTCAGACCGTCGATCCCGTGTCGGACCTTTTCCAGCGCCTCCATCTTACGAACAAGGTCGCCAAGCTCACCCGTCCGGACGCCTCGCCGATCTGGATCGTAGCTGCGGCGGTGACCACTCTTCGGGCGCCGCTGCCGGACGAGTATGCGCCTGAGGTCAAGGCCGTGATCGCCGTCACCGGCCTGATGCAAGGCGTGACGGAGACGCTGCCCGAGGCCCGAGGCGCGATCAATGCCGCAGGAGGCCACCTATGACCACAACGGTTCTCCTACCGGTCTGGGAAGCCGCTGTCGTCGGCTTCATCGGTGGCCTTGTTCCCGACGGCCTGCGCCTGCTGAACGCCCGTCACGACGGACTGCCGACATACCTGCGCACCCGCTTCTTCTGGATCAGCCTGGTGGTGCTGGCGGTGCTCGGAGCGGTCGTCTCGGCGCTCTCGCATCCCTCCGCGCTGCTGGGAGCCTTGGCGCTGGGCTATTCCGCGCCTTCGATCGTCTCGGCGCTGGGGGCTAAGACGCCCACAGTAGGTCTGCGAGCCGCCAGGACTTCCGAGGCGGCCATGTCAAGGCCAGGCCTTGTGGGTGAGGTCAGGCGCTGGTGGGCCCGCTAAACGGAGGCGTGGTCCTCCGTGAGTCGTTCGGCTGGAACTGGCTACATTGATCTTCGCCGAGACGGCGAGGCCAAGCCGCGCGCTACCGCTGAGAGCGAACGATGGCGACGGCGCCGCTGAGCACGAGCACTTCCTCTATGAAACCTGTCCAGGTCTGCCCGTAGGACGGCATGGTCGCCATACGCAGCCGCCATCCGGGATACGCGGCGACTATGGCTGTCAAGCCGCCGACCGCAGCTCCGGCCCAGCGTCGCCGCTTGGTGGTGAGCGCGGCTCCGGCGACAGCCGAGGTGACAAAGCGGACCGCGAGCCCGATCGGAATGATCCGGTTCGGCGCTGTCTTCTGCTTGTCGCCGGCGTACTCGGCGGCTGCCAGGGCTACGAGGCCGGCCGCGACGAAGGGGTTCGCGATGATCCCGGGGGCTCCATTGTCGGCAGGAAGCTCACCGCGCGCCGCCGCCACAGCAACCGTCGCGAGCGGTGTCATGCCCCGCTGGCCGCCGACCAAGCCCATCAGGAAAGAC
>CAXTUT010000117.1:0-6992 GCA_964247465.1 uncultured Caulobacteraceae bacterium
ACAAGGCGCAGGGGGGTGGGCATGGGCGGGTGCGACCGCCTAATGCGCGGCGGGAACGCCGGGCAGCGGGTTGCCGCCCGCGCCGTTGGACATGGCGCCGGACGCCCCGGCGATCGGGCTTGCGGTCGTTGCGTCCTTGTCCTCGCTGCAGCCGGGCGCGCAAGCGTAGTCCGCCCGCTTGATCCCGCGGTAGAGCGCCACGCTGCGGCCGGCCGCTCGCACGCTCACCTCGCCTTCGTAGAGGGTGTGGCCCGCACGATCGGTGACCACGATGTCGGTCGAGCCGTAGCCGCGCCCCTGCACGTAGAGGGTGTGGCTGTCCACCACCGTCACGTCGGCGATGCTGGGCGCGCCGACCACCACGTTGGCGGCCGAGCCGCTGAGCTCCAGCCGCTGGGAATGGTTCAGCATGACGGAAATCCCCTGGGCGCGGACGGTCCCCCCGACCAGCAGGGCTAGGGCCACGGGGATGAGGGGGTAGAGCAAGCGCATGGGACCCTGCAGAATGATGCAGCCGCAAGCTTCGCCTCAAAGCGTCAACAAATCTTCAAGGCCGGCCTCGCATATCCAGACCCGGCTCGCTGCGCGCGTCGCGACGCGGCCATGGCCCCACCCCATGGCGCCGAATGTAATCTTCACCGATCGCGCCCGCGCACGACCGTCATCCTCGGGCTTGTCCGAGGATCAAGGCTGGCCCAGCCCACCGCGCCTGAACGCTTGATCCCTCGTGACGGGCATGAGGGTGGCGGCGCCCGAGGAGGATGGTGGTGATGTGCGCTCGATCATCACAGCTCGGTCTCGATCGCTCCTGATATCAGATGGCCGCCACAGTAAACCTAAGTAAAATAAGTTTCGTTTCCAGACTGATGCGAGGTCTTAACAGACGTGGTAAATAGCCGTTAACGAAAAAATGTTGCGGCGTTGACCTGTTTTCACCTGACATTAAGGAGCTCCCGGCATTGTGATGCTGTGTTCTGGGTCAAGCGGGCGGAGGTGCTCGGGACCCGCTTCCGCTTGAAACGTTTAGGAGACCAACCATGACGAAGTTCGCCACCCAGTTCCTGAAGGACGAGTCGGGCGCCACGGCCATCGAGTACGGCCTGATCGCGGCCCTCATCGCCGTCGTCATCATCGCCGGCGCGACGACCCTCGGCACCAAGCTCGGCGCCACGTTCAACAACATCGGCAACAACATCGGCTCGGCTTCGTAAGCCAGTCTAAGCTTTGCAATGTATAATGGGTCGCGGCGTCACGGCGCCGCGACCTTTTTCTTGGAGGAGGTGACGGCGTGCGCGGACTCTCCCGACGTTTCGTGCGCGACGCGCGCGGCGCCACCGCCATCGAGTACGGCCTGATTGCAGCCTTGATCGGAATGGTCGTCATCGTCGGCATGGGGTCAGCCTTCCATGCGGTCGGTAACACCTTCAACACCGTCGGCGACAGTGTAACTTCGAGCGGCAGCTGAGCGCCTCGCGCCGCTCAACGCTTCGTTCATCAGCGTCGGTCACGCTCCGGGAGACCTGGAGCCCGACATGTCCTTGCTCGCCCATGCGCTGCTGCTGATCTTCCCGCTGGCCGTCATCGGCGCGGCGATCACCGACGCTACCCGCTACATCATCCCCAACCGACTGAGCGCGGCCCTGGCGGTCGCGTTCGTCCCCACAGCGCTCGCCGCCGGCCTGCCGCTCTCCGCCGTGGCGCTCTACGCCGCGGTCGGGGTGGCGGCCCTGGCTGTGGGCGTTGCGCTCTTCGCCTTGCGGGTGATCGGCGGGGGCGACGCCAAGCTCGCCGCCGCCTGCATGCTCTGGCTCGGCCCCGTCACCGCGGTCCCCTTCCTGATGTGGACGGCGGTCGCCGGGGGGGCGCTGGCGGTGGGCCTGCTGGCGGCGCGGCGGATGCCCGCATCCATGAGGACCTTTGGGCCGGGCTGGATCGGCCGTCTGCTGCAACAGGGAGGCGACGTGCCCTACGGCATAGCCATCGCGGTCGGCGCCTTGGCCGTCTTCCCGCTCTCGCCGCTGGTGCGGCTCGTGCACGGATAAGGCCGCCAAGGCGCCGCAGCCCAACTTAGGCCGCCGTTAACCACCCGGCGCCATGGTCGGGTCGAGACCGAACCACTCCATCCGCAGCGAACCGGCGCGCCGCCAGAGCGGGCGCCGGATGGGGAAGACCAGGCATGAACACGGCCCGCATGGCCATCCTCGGCGTCGCTTCCCTGGCGGGTATCGGCTGCGTCAGCGTGCTTGCGCTCGGGATGGCCGGCGCCAAGGGGCCGCCTCACGTCGCGGCGCAGCCCCCGCCTCCGCCGCCCGCGCCGACCCTGAAGGTGCTCATCGCCCGCCATGATCTGAACGTCGGCGACCGGATACAGCCGGCGGACATGGGCTGGCTGGCGTGGCCCAAGGACGGCCTGAACCCCAGCTTCATCACCGATGGCGGCTCCGCCAGCGCCCTGCCGCAGGGCCAGCTCGGCCGCGCCGCAGGTCAGCTCGTCGATACGGCCAAGACGGCCCTGTCCAACCCGGCCGAAGGCGCGGGATCGAGCTTCGTCGGCGCCATCGTACGCGAGCGGATCAGCATGAACGAACCCATCATCGCGGCCAAGGTCGTGCGCTCCGGCGGCTCGGGCGTGCTGGCGGTGACGCTGGACGAGGGCAAGCGCGCCGTCGCCCTGCCGCTCACCGCGGAGAGCGCGGCCGGCGGCTTCATCCTGCCGGGCGACCACGTGGACGTCCTGCTGACCCGCCAACTCGACGCCTCCAGCGGCGGGGCCGCCGCCTCCGGCCACGGCTTCACGACCAGCACCGTGATGAGCAACGTGCGCGTGCTCGCCATCGACCAGAACCTCAGCGCCCAGAAGTCAGCCTCCGCCATCGGGGCCACAGCGACAGTGGAGGCCACGCCCGAGCAGGCCGAGTACCTGATCATGGCCAAGGCGTCCGGCACCCTCACCCTGGCGCTCCGCTCCTACGCCGATGCGGCCGGCGGCGCACACCTGGGATCGTTCGGCCGCCAGATGGGGGCAGGTGAGACCGTGCGCGTGTTCCGCAACTCCAATTCCACGCCGGTGACGGTGACCCGATGACCGCTTCGCTCCCACGCTTCGATACGAAGCCGAGACGCTTCGACCCCACGCCCCTGCGCAGCGCGCTGGCGCACGTGACGGGCCTGGCGCTCGTGTCCGCGGCGTTGCTGGCAGGTGCCGGCCGCGCCCACGCGGCGGGCGCGCACGCCTGGGGCGCCCTGAACGGCGCCCCCGGACCGGCCGATTTGCGCACCCTCAGCGTCGACCTCGCCGGCCAGGGCGGAGCCACCCGCACCATCTTGCTCCCGCGCGGCAAGTCCGCCGTGATCGAGCTGCCGGTGGACGCGCGCGACGTGCTCGTCTCCGACCCCAAGATCGCCGACGTCGTGCTGTCCACCCCTCGGCGCATCTACGTGCTGGGTCAGGCCGCCGGTCAGACGGACGCCACCTTCGTGGACGGGCTCGGCCACCAGATCCTGCGGCTAGACGTGCGGGTCGCCAACGACACCTCCGCGGTGGCCGACACGCTGAACCGGGTCCTGCCAGGCGCGTCCATCCATGTGGAAGCGGTCAACGACCGGCTGATCCTGAGCGGAGAGGTGCCCAATGCGGCCGATGCCGACAGGGCGCTGCGCATCGCTCAGAGCTTTACCGAAAAGTCCGAAGACGTGCTGAACCTGCTGTCCGTGGCCGGGCCCGAGCAGGTGATGCTGAAGGTCCGCATCGTGGAGGTGAACCGCCAAGTCATCAAGCAGCTCGGCGTCAGCCTGCAGGCGCTTATCACCCAGATCGACAACCGCGCCAGCGAGCTCGCCATCGCCAGCCAGGCGACCTACGGGGTCAACGGCGCGGCCTTGGGCGGCCTGACAGCCGCCGCCTCGACCCTGAACGGCAAGAGCGGGTCGGGCGCGGATGGCGTGCTGCAGGCCTTCGAGCAGACCAACCTGGTTCGCACCCTGGCCGAGCCGAACCTCACGGCCGTGTCCGGGGAGAGCGCCAAATTCCTGGCCGGCGGCGAATTTCCCGTCCCGGTCTCCGAAGACAACAACGGCCGCGTCACGGTGGAGTTCAAGCAGTTCGGCGTGGGACTCGGGTTCACGCCCGTGGTGCTGTCGAGCGGACGCATCTCGCTGAAGCTTTCGACCGAGTATTCCGAACTGACCAACATCGGCGGCTTTTCCCTGACGAGCGGAACGGCGTCGAGCAGTACGGCGACCTCCACGACATCGAACGGAACCTCCACGAGCGGCGCCGGGCTGACCTTGTCCGTTCCGGGCCTGAACGTCAGGCGCGCCGAGACGGTGGTCGAACTGCCTTCAGGCGGGGCGATGATGATCGCCGGACTGCTCGAGTCGACCAACAAGCAGTCGATCTCCGGTCTGCCGGGACTGGGCCAGCTGCCGGTGCTCGGCGCGCTGTTCAGGTCCCGCGACTACCTGCAGGGCGAGACCGAGCTGGTGGTGATCGTCACGCCCTATCTCGTCAAGGCGACCCGACCCGACCTGATCCAGACGCCGGCCGATGGTCTGCAGATCGCCGACGACGCATCCGCCTACCTGCTCGGACAGCTTAACAGCGGCTTCGGCCACCCGCCCGCCTCCAAGCCCAGCAAGACGTATCAGGGACCCTTCGGCTATGTCGTACAGTAGGGCTTGGACCATGCAGGCCGGCTTGGCCGCCGCAGCGCTCGCGGGGGCCGTGCTGGCGGGTTGCGCCTCTAAGCCGGAGGGGCCGGTTGCGCTGACGCCCAACGAGCATTTCGGCGTCCAGGTGACCAGCCATCCCGAGCAGATCGCCCTCGGCCTGCACAAGGACGGCCTTTCGGCCAACCAGAAGGCCGCCTTGAGCCAGTTCGTCAGCCAGTGGCGCGAGGACGGCGGCGGCGTGGTCACCTTGCGCATACCGGTAGACGGGGCCGACGTCGCCACCGCCACGCACGTCCAACAGGAGGCCCGCGCCTACATCGTGCACCTTGGCGTGCCTTCGGAGCGCCTCCAGACTGCGGGCTACGCTTCCAACAGGGCGCCTGGCGCGCCGCTTCTGGCCAGCTACGACCGCTTCGAAGCGGTCGGGCCGAACTGCAGCAGCGGCTGGACCGACTTGGCCAAAGACTACGCCAACCGGGCCTACGAGCATTTCGGCTGCTCGGTCACGGCGAACTTCGCAGCTCAGGTCGCCAACGCCCGGGACTTCCTCGCGCCGGCGGTCGAGACGCCCGCCGACAACCCGCGCCGCCAGGTGGTGCTCGGCAAGTATCGTCAGGGCCTCACCACCTCTACGGCCAAGGACGATCAAGCCGACGGCAAGGTTTCAGGAAATTGATCATGTTCTCCACCGCCATCCTCCGGAGATACGCGTGATGGCCCAGACCGCATCCTTCGACATGGACGACGCGTCCGGCGGCTTCGACGCCGACGACGAGTTCGGCGTGGTCGGCGTCAGCGCCTCGGTTAATCCGGACGAAGACAGATCGCCCCTGCCGCTTGCGGGACCGCAGCCGGTGACGGGCGCGACCGTGGCGCCTGAAAACGTCCAGAACCCCGTCGCGGCCCTGCTCGCGAGCACCGAGGCCGCCCTGGGCGAGCTCACCGTCCCGCGCATCAGCATCCACATCTTCTGCCAGCGCGAGCAGACCACCGCCATCGCCCAGCAGGTCGCCACAGACCGCCGGCTGGCGCGCGCCACCACGCTGGTGCGCGACGGCGGCCTGGTCGACGCCTTGCTGCTCTACCAGAACCAGCCAACCCCTTCGCTGGTGATCGCCGAGAGCGGCGACGACGCCGCCGTGCTGCTGAACCAGCTCGACGCCCTGGCCGAGGTTTGCGACCCCGGCACCAAGGTCGTGATCATCGGCACGCACAACGACATCCCGCTGTACCGGGAGCTGATGCGCCGCGGCGTCAGCGAATACATCGTGCCGCCGCTCAGCGTGCTTCAGATGATCCGCGCGGTGACGACCCTGTATTCCGACCCGGCGACGCCCTTCGTTGGACGCACCATGGCCTTCGTCGGCGCCAAGGGCGGCGTGGGGGCCTCCACCCTGGCGCACAACATCGCCCATGCCCTGGCCGAGCATATGCAGGCGGCCACCACCATCGTGGACTACGACCTGCCGTTCGGCACCGCCGGGCTCGACTTCAACCAGGACCCGCTGCAGGGCTTCGCCGACGCCCTCTCCAAACCGGACCGACTCGATCCCGTGCTGCTGGATCGCATGACGGCACGCTGCAGCGAGCGGCTGAGCCTGTTCGCCGCTCCCGCCTCGCTGGAGGAGGACTACGAGCACGACGCCGACACCTACGAGGAGGTGCTCGGCAAGATCCGGGCGACCGCGCCCTATGTGGTGCTGGACCTGCCCCACCTCTGGTCGGGCTGGATGCGCCGCACGCTGCTGTCCGCCGACGACGTGGTGGTGGTGGCGACGCCTGACCTCGCTTCACTGCGCAACGCCAAGAACCTGCTCGATCTGGTCAGCAAGTCGCGGCCCAACGACAGCCCGCCCTTCCTGATCCTGAACCAGGTCGGGGTGCCGGGCCGCCCGGAGATCCCCGTCAAGGATTTCACCAAGGCGTTGGGATACGAGCCGGCGCTGGTGCTGCCCTTCGACGCCAAGCTCTTCGGGCACGCCGCCAACAACGGCCAGATGGTCCAAGACGTCAACGCCAAGTCCAAGGTGTCCGAAGGCCTGGTGCAGTTCGCCCAGCGCCTGTCGCGGCGGGAGACGCCGGCTGTAAAGCCTAAGGCCACCGCCACGTCGATGCTGCTAGAGCGCCTGCGCAAGCGCAGCTGAGGATCCGGGTCCGATGTTCGGCAAGCGAAGCGTCGCCGGGTCGCCCGGCCCCAGCGCTCCCCCGCCTCCGCCCACCGGCGGGGCCGAGATCGCGACGCTCCGGCAGAGGCAGGAGCCGCCGCAGGTCATCGAGGCGCCCCGCCCCGACCCTTCGCCGAAGACCAAGCCCGCCGCCGC
>CAXTUT010000118.1:0-6964 GCA_964247465.1 uncultured Caulobacteraceae bacterium
AGACCGCAGCAGCCATGGCGTCGGGCGCGGAGTCGATGAAGTCCTGCAGCACGTTATCGAGGAAGCGCATGACATCCTCGATGAAGGTCGGATGGTCGCGCCATTCCAGGAACTTCTCGGCGTTGACTGAGGAGAGGCAGCAGACCGCGGTACGGTCTTGGCCCAGGTGGTCGCGCCCGGTGTGCAGCACGATCTCGGAGCATAGGTTGGACTGGCGCACCTTGAACCCGAGCTCGCGCTGGTGGGCGGGCAGGGCGCGATTCACCGTGTCGGAGAAGATCAGGTAGGGCTCGCCGGTTTGCAGCCGGATCTCCAGGATCTTCTGCCACAGGGACCGGGCGTCGACCTCGCGCACCGGCTCGTCGTCCTTGGGGCTGCGCAGGGTGAACTTGGCCCCGTCGCGCACGGCCTCCATGAACTCGTCGGTGATGTTGATGCCGTGGTGCAGGTTCAGCGACTTCCTGTTGAAATCGCCGGACGGCTTCCTGATCTCCAGGAACTCTTCGATCTCCGGGTGGAAGACGTCGAGATAGACCGCCGCCGACCCGCGCCGCAGCGAGCCCTGGCTGATGGCCAGCGTCAGCGAGTCCATAACCCGGATGAAGGGGATGATGCCGCTGGTCTGGCCCGCGCCCTTCACCTTCTCGCCGATGGAGCGCACGCCGCCCCAGTAGGTGCCGATGCCGCCGCCGTTGGAGGCGAGCGCCACGTTCTCGTTCCACACGCCCACTATGCCGTCCAGCGAGTCGGGCACCGCGTTCAGGAAGCAGGAGATGGGCAGGCCGCGTCCCGCACCGCCGTTGGACAGCACTGGCGTCGCCGGCATGAACCACAAGGTGGAGATGTAGTCGTAGACCCGCTGGGCGTGGTCGGCGTCGTCGGCGTAGGCGGTGGCGACGCGGGCGAACATGTCCTGGTAGCTCTCGCCGGCCAGCAGGTAGCGGTCCTTCAGCGTGGTCTTACCGAATTCGGTCAGCAGGGCGTCGCGGGTGCGGTCGACCTCGACCTTGCGCACCAGCTGCAGCCTGGGGCGCGCTCGACCCTGGGCCGTGACGCCTCGCACCAGACCCTTGCCTGCTCCCGTCGCTGCAGCCGCTTCAGCCATCATCCAGCCCTATATGTAGTAGACGACAACCATGACAGCCCCAAATGCGGTGGCCGTCAATGAAGATATTTTTGCAGGTCGGGCTTGCCGCACCCTGTTGCCTTCACCTCTCGCCAACCTTCGATTCGCCCCCGTGGAAGGCTCAAGCGGCGTCCACCAGCACCAGCTCGGCGTCGGCCAGCGCCTTGAAGCTCAGGATGGCCTCACCCGTCATCGCCGCACCGTCGCGCGTCTCCAGCGTCACGCCGTTGATCTCCGCCCGACCCCGGGAGACCACGAGATAGGGGTGGCGCGTGGGATCGATCTCGTAGGTCGCCGTCTCGCCGGCCCTCAGCGTGGCGCCGAGCACGCGCGCGTCGGTGCGGATCGCTAAAGCGTCGCCATCGCCCGCAAAGCCCGACGCCAGGGCCACGAAGCGGCCGGCTCGATCGCCCTTGGGGAAGGGCTTGGCCGCCCAGGCGGGATCGCCGCCGCGTCGGTTGGGCGTGATCCATAGCTGGAACAGCCGCGTGGTTTCGGAGCCCACGTTGTATTCGGAATGGCGCACGCCACGGCCGGCCGACATCACCTGCACGTCGCCGGCCTCGGTGCGGCCGGTGTTGCCCAGGCTGTCCTGATGGGTGATCGCCCCCTCGCGCACGTAGGTGATGATCTCCATGTCGGCGTGCGGATGGGGCGGAAACCCGGACTGGGGCGCGATCTCATCGTCGTTCCAGACCCGCAGGGCCCCCCAGCCCATGCGCGCGGGATCGTGGTAGCCGGCGAAGGAGAAGTGATGACGCGCGCGCAGCCAGCCGTGATCGGCGCCGCCCAGAGTCTCGAAAGCTCGCCGCTCGATCATGGTCTTGTCCTCCAACAGCAACCGTCGATGTGACGAAACATAGGGCGCCGGGAACGGGTGGGAAGGGCTTGGAACGCGACACGTCCCGCATGTCTTTTAGAATGGCTCGCGCGTGAGATCGCCGGCTGGGGCTTGAGGGGCGTAGTGAGATCACCGTTCGACCGTTTCTCAATGAAGGCGCTGCGGCAGGGTGCGGCCGGTCGCGGCGGCCTTCCGGCTCTGCTGGAGAGCGCGCTGATCGGCTGGCGCGCAGCCCAGACCCTGAGGCCGGCCAAGCCTGCGCCTAGTCGTAACGCCAAGACAAAGTCGAAGCGCCGGCGAGGTCGCGACGACCGGCAAAGGCTCCCGGCGGCCCCACGTCCGCGTTATGGACGCCTGGAGGCGTTCGGCTGGTTCATCGCCGCCGCGGTGATCCTCGGCTGGCCGCGGGAGCGGTCGCCCTTCGATTGGCCGTCGCTGAAGCGCCAGGTGACGCCGCTCCCGCCGCCGGCCGTCGCCCACGACGCGCAGGTGAAGGCGGCCGGCGCGCTGGAGCCGGGACGTGGGCGCACGGCCGAACACCCGGGCCAGATCCCGCTGCGGGGCTGGCGCGACATCTTCTGGCGCGCCTGGACGGAGTTCAACCGCGACAACATCCCGCAGGTCGCCGGCGGCGTGGCGTTCTTCGGCCTTCTAGCGGTGTTCCCCGCCATGGCGGCGTTCGTGTCGCTGTACGGCCTGTTCTTCGATCCGGCCACGGTGGAGCAGCAGGTGCATGTGCTGGCGGGCGTTCTGCCGGGCGAGGCCATGGACCTGATGACAGACCAGCTGAAGCGGCTGGCGGCCACGCGCCATTCTGGCCTGAGCCTGGCGTTCGTGACCGGCTTGCTGCTGTCGCTGTGGAGCGCCAACGCCGGCATGAAGTCGCTGATGGTCGGGCTGAACATATCCTTCGAGGAGAAGGAAAAGCGCAAGTTCGTCCGGCTGAACGTTGTGTCGCTCGCCTTCACCTTCGGAGGGCTGCTGTTCATGCTGCTGACCATCGCCGCGGTCGTCGCGGTGCCGATCGTGCTCGCTTTCGTGGGCTACAAGGGCAGCGCGCTGTCGGTGTTGCGCTGGCCGGCCTTGCTGCTCATCGCCATCGGGGCGCTGGCGGTGCTGTACCGCTACGGTCCAAGCCGGCAGGCGGAACGCTGGCGCTGGGTCAGCTGGGGCAGCGCCTTCGCCGCCATCCTGTGGCTCACGGTCTCGTTGCTGTTCTCCCAGTATGTCTCCCATTTCGGCACCTACGACCGGACCTACGGGTCGCTGGGCGCGGTGATCGGCTTCATGAGCTGGATCTGGATTTCGGTGATCACGGTGCTGTTCGGCGCGGAAATTAATTCGGAGATCGAGCACCAGACCGCGGTCGACACCACAGCGGGCCATCCCCGCCTCATGGGGGAGCGCGGCGCCTTCATGGCCGACACCTTGGGCCCGGCCCGGCCCAGTTCAGCCGCCAAGGCCAAGGCTGAAGCGGAAAAGGCCGTGTCGCCCAAGGCGGCGATGTCGGGCGCTTGATCGCACAAGCGAGGGAACAGCTGGGGGTGTATGCCAGTTGGCCACGAAGAAGGTGCCTTCCCGGGCGCTAGACCGCCTTATTGAGGACCCTCCCATTGCTCTTAGATCCCCCTCTCGCGCAGCGCTATGATCCCTCCGTCGAACACCTCGAGGCGGACGAAGACGAAACGGCGCAATCCCTGCGCGAAACCATGCGAAAAATCCGCGAGAAAACCTTTGCGGACGGCGGGCACGCCCTGCGCAGCGTGCACGCAAAAAGCCACGGCATCCTAGAGGGCGTCCTGGACGTTTCCGACCATCTCCATCCGGTGCTGGCCCAGGGCCTGTTTGCGAAAGCCGGCCGCTTTCCCATCGTGATGCGATTCTCCACCATTCCCGGCGACCTGCTCGACGACAGCGTCTCAACGCCGCGCGGCCTGGCGATCAAGATCATCGGCGTCGAGGGCGCACGCCTTGCGGCCTCGCAAGGGGAAGTGACCCAGAACTTCGTCCTCGTGAACGGGCCGGCCTTCGCCGTACCGACGGCGAAGGCCTTTCTCGCCAACCTCAAGCTGCTCGCCGGCATGACGGACAAGATGGAGGGTGTGAAGAAGGTCATGTCGGCGGCGATGCGCGGCCTGAACAGCGTCGTGCAAGCGACGACCCATGAACCCAATCCGACCCTGGCCCAGCTCGGCGGACAGCCCGAGACCCATATCCTAGGAGAGACCTTCTACAGCGCCGTTCCCATCCGCTGGGGCGACTACATCGCCAAGCTGTCGGTTGCGCCCGTTTCGCCCGAGCTGAAGGCCTTGGAGCAGAAACCCCTGAACCTTAATGGCGTCCCTAACGCCTTACGAGAGTCCATGGTGGACTTCTTCGCTCAGCATGGTGGCGTGTGGGAGGTGCGTGCGCAGCTGGCGACGGACCCCGACACGACGCCGGTGGAGAATGCGGCCAAGGTCTGGGACGAGGACAAGAGCCCTTATCTGCCGGTCGGACGCATCGTCGTCTCTCCTCAGACCGCCTGGAGTGAGGCGCGTTCCAAGGCCGTGGACGACGGCATGTATTTCAGCGTCTGGCACGGCCTCGCGGCGCATCAGCCGCTCGGCTCCATCATGCGCGTTCGCCAGCACGCCTATGAGCAGAGTGCGCAGTTCCGCGCCGAACACGGCGGCGGAAATACGCTCCGCGAGCCGAGGGAAGCCGTGCGGCTGCCCTGATCGCCTCTCGACCCGCCAGGGGCTCTACTGGAGCCGCAATGCAAGCTGGGTGACGGCCCGGTCGACCAGAGGATCGGACGTCATCCCCTCCAGCCGGCCGCGCAGCACCGCCTCGGCGATGTGGGCGGCGAGGTCGGCCGCGGCGGCCTTGACTTCGGCTGCGGCCTGGACTTCGGCCTGGGCGATGCGGCGGTCTGCCAGCGCGGTGCGGCGGGCGATCTGATCTTCGAGCTTCGCCTTGGCGTCGGCCTCAAGCTGACGCGCCTCCGCTTCCGCGTCGCGCAGCATCTCAGCGACCTGCGCCTCCGCCTCTACACGCTGGGCCTTCAGCGAGTCGAGCAACTGGAGCGCCTCCGCCCTCAGCCGCTCGGCCTCATCCAGCGCGCCCTGGATCTTGCCGGCGCGATCGTCAAGCGCCTTGGCGGCGGTCGCTGGGACCTTCAGAAATGCCAGCAGGACGAAGAAGAGGACGACGCCGACAAGGACCCAGACCTCCGCATTCTGAAGCAAAGACATGTCCGGGGTCCTCAGGCGCGCGCCGCGGCCGCTTCGACCTCGGAGGTCGAGACGGGCCGGCCGGAGAGTTTTTCGGCGAGCGTGGCGGCGGTCTCGATCGCGATGCCCCGCACCTGGCCCATGGCCTGGTCGCGCGACGCGCGGATGCGGCCCTCGGCCTCGCTCAAGCGGACATCCAGCCCGCCTTGCAGCAGACGCTGGCGTTCGGCGGCCTCGTGAGCGGACCTAGCCTTGGCGTCGGCGGAGGTCCGCTGCGCACGCGCGCGACCCTCCGCCATCTGAGCGCGGGCGATCTCGGCCTGCGCCTCGGCTTCGTCGCGCAGGCGTCGGGCTTCGGCCATGTCGTCGCCGATCCGCTCGCGCCGGGTGTCTATCCCATGGCGCAGGCGCGGGATGAACACGCGAGATAGCACGGCGTAGACCACCGCGAAGGCGATCAGCAGCCAGAAGATCTGGCCCGGCCAGGTGGAGGTGTCGAACTGCGGCATCGGCCCGGAAGCCGACTACTTATATACAATGATGATCGCGATAACGAAGGCGAGAATGCCCAGCGCCTCGGTCAGCGCCATGCCGATGTACAGCATCGGGCGCTCGCCCGGCGCGGCCGACGGATTGCGTAGCGCGCCTCCGAAGTAGTTGCCGAACATTACGCCGAGCCCGATGCCTGGGCCGATCATGCCCAGCATGGCGAGGCCGGCGCCGATCAGCTTGGCTGCGTTTGCGTCCATTGGAAGTACTCCTGGTCGGTCCCGGTCTGGGGCCTGGGTCTAGTGGCTGTGGAGGTTGACGACGTCGTTCAGATACACGCAGGCCAGCACCGTGAAGATGAAGGCCTGCAGCACCGCCACCAGGAACTCCAGGGCGATGAGCGCGACGATGCCCGCCAAGGCGACGCCCGAGCCCAGCAGGCCGAGCGAGGCGATCCCGCCCGCCATGGCGACGAGCGCGAGGCTGATAACGAACCCGCCGAACACGTTCAAGACCACGTGCCCGCCAATCATGTTGCCGAACAGCCGCAGCGCCAGGGTCAGCGGGCGGATGAAGAAGGACATGATCTCGATCGGAACGATCAGCGGCAGGATGAAGACCGGCACGCCGGACGGCGCGAACAGCTTGAAGAAGCCGATCCCGTTGCGCGCCACGCCCACGATGATGACGATGGCGATGGTCAGGACCGCCAGGGTGGCCGTGATCGCCAGCTGGGACGTGGCGGTAGGCAGCACCACCAGCATGCCCAGCACGTTCATGGCCATGATGAAGGTGAAAAGGGTGAACACGAGAGGGAAATACTGACGCCCCTCATGGCCGATGATCGACTCCGACAGGTCGTCGATGGTGGTGAACATGATCTCGGCCACGCTCTGCAGCCGGCCCGGCACGACGGCGCGGCGCGCGGACAGGGCGAAAAAGGCCAGCACGGCGGCGGCGGCCAGGAAGGTGGCGAGCGTCACGTTGGTGATCGAAAAATCGATCCCCGCGATCTTCGGCAGCTCGACGATCCGATGGATCTCGAACTGTTCCATCGGTCCGGCCATGCCAGATCAGGTCCTTAACTGTCGTCCGGCTCGGATCGAGCCGGGGTTTGAACATCGGTCGCCGGACCGGCCGCATCTTTGGAGCCGCCGGCGGGCGACCCGTTCATGCGTCCGGCGGAACGGACCACGAGCGCCACCGCGAGCCCGAGCCCGACAAGCACACCCACGACCATCCCCCAAGGCGCCGTCCCGGCGAAGCGGTCGACGACCCAGCCCAGTCCCAGCC
>CAXTUT010000119.1:0-6638 GCA_964247465.1 uncultured Caulobacteraceae bacterium
CGCGCCCGTTGGAGCTCGATTCGCTCCGCACGCTGGCGATGTCCGCCGCGATCGATCTCGACTCGGACTTCGGGCTGCATCTGGCGCGCGGTCTCCAGCCGCGTCCGCTCCCCCGCATCGCCGCGCAGCCGAAGGTCGATCCGAACAGCGTCGAGACGGTGCGTCCGCCGTCGCGCCGCGCCAGAGCTCCGCGCCCGTGGCGGGATCGGTTGAGACGCGCTCAGGCCCCGCGCCGGAGCGCCAGCGTCCGCCGATGTAGAGCTCGCCCGTCATGGCGCCACCCGGATCATGTCGCCCTCCGCGATGTTCAGCGTCTGCGCGGTCAGGGCGTTCACCCGCGCCTCGTCGCCCTGGATCGCGACGGGCGCCCGCACGGCGCGAAAGCCATTCACGGCGTCGCGCGAGACCAGCATCGAGGGTGCGCCCGCCTCGTCCGCCACACGGGCGCGCAGGCGCCGGCTGTCGCGCACGGTGACGATCTCGTCGCGGCGGGCGGCGACGCTCGGCCCGGCGTCGAAGATGTCCACCAGGCTCTGGTAGCGGAAGCCCTCGCGCTCCAGCATCACGCGGGCGGCCTCGCCCTCCCGGTGCACGCGGCCCACAGCGCGCTGCACGGGCTCGGGCAGCAGCTCCAGATAGATCGGGTGGCGGGGCGCGAGGTCGAGGATGAACTGGCCGTCGGTGGAGGCGCTCATCAAGTCGGCCTGGTCGAAGGGCAGGCGGAAGAACTTGCAGCCCACCGTCTCCCAGAAGGGACAGGTCCCGTCGTCGTCGAACCAGCCGCGCAGCTCCGCCAGCACCTGTTCGGCGAAGCGCAGCGGGTCGGCGGCGATCAGCATGTAGCGCGCCTGGGCCAGTAGCCGCCCCGCCCCGCCCGCGCGCCGTTCCGGCCGCAGGAACAGCGAGCCGACCTCGCTCCAGCCTGAGCACTCGTTGACGAGCACCAGGGCGGAATGGTCGAAGCGCGTGCGGTTGACCGAGGAGAACTGGGTCAGGTTCATGACCCGGAACGAGAAGAACGGCCGCTTCAGCCCCACCGCCGCCTTCACCCCGGCTACGCCGTCGACCCGCCCGGTGGAGGCGTCCTCCAGCATCAGGATGTACCAGGCCTCCAGCGGCGCGATGGCGCCCGAGAAGCTGTCGGCGGAGACGGCCAGCCGGCCGCGCAGCGTCGCCTCGTCCTCCGGCAGGCTCGTGAAGCCGCGCCCGGAGAGCACGGCGAGTTCGGCCAAGGCGTCGTAGTCGTCAGGCCCCGCAGGCCGCACCACCAGCATGGCGCGACGTTAGCGGAGGCGGTGGAGGCGCGTAACCCCGCAGGTCTGGATCAGCCCGTGCGTGCTTCGAGACGCAGCCCTGCGGGCCGCTCCTCAGCATGACGAGGATAGGGGATGGCAAAACCCTTCGTCATGCTGAGGAGCCCCGCAGGGGCGTCTCGAAGCCCGCACCCGATCTCAGCCCGTCCGCCGCGACACCTCGCCGATCCAGCGGTAGAGTGCGAAGGTGACCGCGCCGAAGGCCAAGAGCCCGATCCACACGGCGATCCTGCCGAAAGCGTCGCCGACCACCGCCAGCGGCTCGCTCTTGCCTGTGCCCACGATCAGGCCTGCGAGCGCGACGCCCCACAGGCTCTCGCCCACGATCAGGCCTGACGCCAGCAGCACGCCCAACCGGCGGGCGGCCTCGCGCCCGGGAAGGCGGTCGGCCCAGCGGTCGTAAGCCCAGCCGATCACCGCGCCCAGCACCACGAAGGCCGTGACCGACGACGGCAGGTAGATGCCCAACCCCACCGCCAACGGCGGAAGCGAGCCGCGGCGGGTCCGGCGCAGCGTCTCGTCCACCGCGATCAGCGCCAGGCCGACCAGGCAGCCGACGCCGATCAGGCTCCAGTCCAGCTGGCCGGTGATGACGCCCCGCGCCAGGCTGGAGATCAGGGTGGCCTGGGGGGCCGGCAGGGCGTTGGCGAGGGTCGGGTGGCCGAAGTGCGGCGTGCCGGCGAAACCGTAGGCCTGGTTCAACAGGTTGATCACCGGCGGGATGATCAGCGAGCCCATCAGCACGCCCACCAGCAGCGCCACCTGCTGGCGCCAGGGGGTGGCGTCGACCAGCTGGCCGGTCTTCAGGTCCTGCAGGTTGTCGTTGGCGATGGTGGCGACGCTGAGCAGGATGGCGGTGACGAAGAGCGCGAAGGCCACCAGCGCCGGTCGCCCCTCAGGCCCCGCCGCGCGCCCGGCCACCACCAGCAGCAGCGCCGCGGCGCCCAGCACCGCCAGGATCGCCAGCCCCGAGACCGGGCTGTTGGACGAGCCGATCAGCCCGGCCATGTAGCCGCACACCGCCGCCACCAGGAACCCGGCCACCGCGATGTAGAGCACCGCACTCGCCACCAGCGGCACCGTCAGCGTCGCCAGCGGACCGGCGTGGACGAACACGGCCAGGAGACCTGCGATGGGAACCAGCGTCAGCAGGCAGACCAGGCCTACGATGGCGATCGGGATGTCGCGCTCGGTCCGCGCCAGCGCGGCCTCGCCGCCGGACAGGGCCACGCGCGAGGCGGCCAGCGACGAGCGCAGGCCGCCGACCACCGGACCCGCCACCTTGCCGAGCGTCCAGAGCGAGGAGATGCCGATCGCGCCCGCGCCGATGAAGCGCACCTGGTGCGACCAGGTCGCCACCGCCACCTCCGCCGCAGGTCCTGCGACCGGATGCAGGTTGGTCAGCAGCGGCACGAACACGCCCCACGAGATCACCAGCCCCGCCAGCATGGCCAGCCCGACCTGCAAGCCGACCAGATGGCCCGCCCCCAGCAGGGCGAACGACAGCGAGACGTTCAGCCCCGTGGCGCCGCGGTCGAGCCGGACATAGGCGCCGGCCTCGCTGGCGAACAGCTTCATCGCCGCGATCACCGCGAAACCGCCGGACGCGATGGCGCCCCACATCACGGCCTTCAGCCCGGCCCTGCCTTCCGCCGCCGCCTCGACCGCGTCCGCGCGCGAGCCGACGCCGACCTTCAGCACCTCGGCCGCGGCGACGCCTTCGGGATAGGGCAGGTCGCTTTCGGTGACGAGCGCGCGGCGCAGCGGGATGGTGTACATGACGCCCAGCACGCCGCCGGTCGCGCACACCGCGAACGTCTGCCAGAACGGGATGGCGCCGGTCCACCAGCCGACCATCACCAGCCCCGGCAGCACGAAGATGATCGACGACAGCGTGCCCGCGGCCGACGCCACCGTCTGCACGATGTTGTTCTCGTGAATGCTGGTGGAGCGCACCATCCGCAGCACCGCCATGGAGATCACCGCGGCGGGAATCGAGGAGGCGAAGGTCAAACCCACCTTCAGGCCCAGGTAGACGTTGGCCGCGGTGAACACGAGCGTGATCAGCCCGCCCAGCACCAGGCCACGCAGCGTCAGCTCGATGCGGGCGTCGGGGGCTTGCCTCACGGCGGCGGCTGCGGTCATGCAAAGCTCCTAGCGGAGGTGAAGCTTAACAGCCCCTCTGCGCCGGCGGTAGCGCGACCCCTCACCCCTATGGCTGGGCCCCTCCCTCTCCCGCAAGGGACAGGGGACGCTCACACCTGACCCACCGTCTTCAGCTTGGCGCGGGGGTGGATCTCGTTCTGGCTCATGACCACGGTCTGGCCGCGGAAGCGCTCCACGATGGAGCGGACGTAGGGGCGCACGTGCGGGCTGGTCAGCAGCACGCCGGTCTCTCCGGCCTGGGCGGCGCGGTCGAAAGTTTCGCGCACGCTGCGGATGAAGGCCTGCAGCTTGGAGGGCGCGAGCGCCAGCTGCTTCTCCTCGCCCGCGCCGATCAGCGCGTCGGCGAAGCTCTGCTCCCAGTCGGGAGACAGGGTGATGATGGGCAGGCTCCCGTCGTCGCCGCGGTTGGCCCAGCACAGCTGGCGCGCCAGCCGCCCGCGCACGTGCTCCACCAGCGCTGTGACGTTGGAGGACTGGCCCGCCGCCTCGCCGATGCCCTCCAGGATCATGGCCAGGTCGCGGATGGAGACGCGCTCCTTGAGCAAGCTTTGCAGCACGCGCTGCACGGTGGTCGCGGAGACGACGCTGGGGATGATGTCGTCGGCCAGCTTCTTCTGCTCCGGCGTCAGTTCCTTGATCAGCTTCTGCACCTCCGCATAGGAGAGCAGGTCGGCCATGTTGTCCTTCAGCACCTCGGTCAGGTGGGTGGTGAGCACGGTTGCGGGGTCCACCACGGTATAGCCGCGAAACGCCGCCTCCTCGCGCAGGCTGTCGTCGATCCAGGTGGCGGGCAGGCCGAAGGCGGGCTCGCGCATGTGCTCGCCGGCGAGCTGCACCTGGCCGCCGCGCGGGTCCATGCACATCAGGGCGCCGATGCGCACCTCGCCGGTCCCCGCCTCCATCTCCTTGATGCGCAGCGCATAGCCCTGGTTGGGCAGGCGCATGTTGTCCAGGATGCGCACCGCGGGCATGACGAAACCGTAGTCGGCCGCCAGCGTGCGGCGGAGCGCGCGGACCTGGTCGGTGAGCTTCCGGCCGTCCACGTCGTTGATCAGGGTGAGCAGGCCGTAGCCGAGCTCGATCTTCACCTCGTCGATGGCGAGCGCGGTGCCGATCGGCTCCTCCGCCGGTTCGCCGACGGGCGCAGCCGCCGCCGCCAGCGCCGGTGCGCGCTTGATCGTCTGCGAGGACCGCCACGCCAGCACGCCCGTGCCGAGCGCGATGCCCGCGAACGGCAGCAGCGGCATGCCGGGCACCAGGCCGATGACCCCCGCCGCCGCCGACACCATGCCGAGGCTCACCGGATTGGTCGCCAGCTGCGCCACCAGCGCCTTGTCGGCGGAGCCTTCGACCCCCGCCTTGGAGACCAGGAAGCCCGCGGCGATGGAGATCACCAGCGCCGGCACCTGGCTGACCAGGCCCTCGCCTATGGTCAGCACGGTGTAGGTGGAGGCGGCTGTGGCGAACGAGACGTGGTGCTGGAGCACCCCGATCAGCATGCCGCCGACGATGTTGACGCCCAAGATGATCATGCCGGCGACCGCGTCGCCGCGCACGAACTTGGACGCGCCGTCCATGGCGCCGAAGAAGGTCGACTCCTGCTCCAGCTCTTTTCGACGTTTCCTCGCCTCGTCCTGGTTGATCAGGCCCGACGACAGGTCGGCGTCGATGGCCATCTGCTTGCCGGGCATGGAGTCCAGGGCGAAGCGGGCGGCGACTTCGGCGATGCGGGTGGAGCCCTTGGTGATGACCACGAAGTTCACCACCACCAGGATGATGAACACGATCACCCCAATGACGAAGTTGCCCCCCATCATCAGCCGGCCGAACGCCTGGATCACATGGCCCGCCGGGTCGCCGCCCTCGTGGCCGTGGGTCAGCACGAGCCGCGTGGAGGCCACGTCCAGCCCCAGCCGGAACAGGGTGGTGGCGAGCAGGACGCTGGGGAAGGCCGTGAACTCCAGCGGCTTGGAGATCAGCAGCGACGTCATCAGGATCAGGACCGCCGTGGTCAGCGAGATGGCCAGCAACAGGTCGAGCAGGATCGCGGGAACAGGAAGCACCAGCAGGGTGACGATCCCCACCACGCCGAGCGCCAGCGCCACCTCGCCCCGCCCGACCGCGCTCCAGACGTCCTTGGGCGTGGAGCGCGAGAGGCTGAACTTGGGCAGGGCGAGCTCAGCCATGGCTCAGCGCTCCCGCTCGGCGCAGCGGAGGTCGACGCGCGAAGGCTCAGGATGAGGCGACGGCAGGCGTCTGGCCTGAGGCTCCATGCGATTTAGAACAAAGTGGCAACTCGCCATATCGCCAGGGAACCCGGCCCGGGCTAGGACGCCAACGGTCTTTGACATGTGAAGCCGACCGCCGCCGCTGCAGGCGCCGGTCGATATGAGGCGGCGGCGCTCAGCCATGGGCCTGCGCCCATGCGGCCGCCTGGCGAGCGACCGCGGCCAAAGCCGTCTCGCCCGCTTCCGTGCTCGGGTGGTCGGTGACGAAGCCCGAGATCACTAGCGGCGCACGGCCCGGCGGCCAGGCGATGGCGATGTCGACGGTGGAGAACCAGCCCTCGTTCCAGGTGCCGGTCTTGTCGCCCACGCGCCAGCTGGCGGGCAGGCCGGCGCGCAGCCGCTTGTCGCCGGTGGTGTTGGCCAGCAGCCAGCCGCTCCAGCGGGCGCGGGAGGCCGGCGTCAGCACAGGGCCGAAGGCGAGGCGGCGGAAGCTCTCGGCCATGGCGCGCGGCGTGGTGGTGTCGGCCGCGTCGCCGAAGCGCGATCGGTTCAGCAGCGGCTCCGTGTGGGTGAGCTGGAAGCCCGCATCGCCCACTCGCCGCATCCAGGCCGTGAGCGCCGCCGGGCCGCCGACGCGCCTCAGGATCGCGTTGGCCGCGATGTTGTCACTGTACTCGACCGCCGCCGCGCACAGGGCCGCGACCGTCATCGGCGGCCCGGCCAGCCGCGGGCGGGTGATCGGCGCGTAGGACGAGGCGACGAGGTCGCTCGCCTCGAAGGGTAAGGGGCCGTCCAGCCTAAGCTCCCCCCGCTCCACCTTCCAAAGGACGAAGGCGGCCAGCGGCGCCTTGAAGCTGCTGCAGAACGGGAAGCGGTCGTCGGCGCGCCAAGCCAGCGTAGCGCCCGAGCCCGTGTCGATCACGCAGACCCC
>CAXTUT010000119.1:6648-6929 GCA_964247465.1 uncultured Caulobacteraceae bacterium
AGCCGGTCTGACTTGGAGCCTGTACTCATCCTCCCTATCGAAGATGGGGAGGTGGCGGCGAAGCCGGCGGAGGGGCCGCGCGGGAGCGCGGAAGGCGCCACGGCGAGGTCGGCGTTCCGACCGGTAGCGCTGGTCGGCCCCCTCCCCCCCTCCGGGGGTACTCCCCCGCGCTGCGCGCAGGGGAGAGCAGGAGAGGCTCTACGCCGCATAGGCGCCCTGCGGGGCAGGCACGGGCACGCCGCTCTCGGTGTATTCCTTCAGCTTGTTCCGGAGCGTGCGGA
>CAXTUT010000120.1:0-6879 GCA_964247465.1 uncultured Caulobacteraceae bacterium
ACCTCGTCGCCGCCGGCCTCGGCGTCGCCATCGTTCCCCAATCGATGAACCAGCTCGAACCCGAGGCGGTCGTCTTCAAGAGCTTTGTCGAAGGCGGCCCGAAAGCCCCCATCGCCTTCGCCCGGCGGGCGTCCGACCCCTCTCCCATCGTCCTCAATCTGGAAGCCATCGTCGGCCGGACCGTTTGACGGTCGTACGGCGGCGAGTTGCGTCGTTCCTGGTCTCCGACGACGGCGGCTGGATCAACGGCCAGGCGCCGCGCCGATCGCCGTCAGCCCGCAAGCAGCCTTCCCGAGCGTCGACGAAGACCTGTTGCGTCGCTTATCCAACGGACTGCACAAAGTGTGACGAGGCTCGCAGGTGCGGATAGAGGTTCCACGTCTCGCCAACGGTTAAGGGTAATCAATGGTCTACGAGATAGCCGAGATCGAAGTCAAAGCCGGCAGCGAGGCTGCGTTCGAAGCGGGCGTAGCCCAAGCTGCGGCTTACTTTAGGTCTGCCGAAGGATGTGAAAGTCTAGTCCTGCAGAAGTGCATAGAGTCGCCGAGAAAGTACCGTCTCGTCGTCGGCTGGCGACACATCGAAGATCATACTGTCACGTTTAGAGCATCAGAAGGTTTCTCGATGTGGCGTGCACTGGTAGGTCGCCACTTCGCCTCCGCGCCGCGCGTTGAGCACACTGCGGTAATCTTAAAGGCGTTTTAGGGCGTCTAACAGAACGCTGGACTAGGCGGCGGGACGCCAACGGAGCCAGCGGCAGAGGTTCTCCCCCACGATCAGCGCCTTGTCGGCCTCGGAGAACCACGGCATCTCTTCGGTGTACATGGTCAGGACCTCGCGCCAGGTGCACTTCAGCCGCGTGATGTCGGTGCCCCACAGGAGCCGCTCGGGACCAAAGCGGTCGTAGAGCCGCCGGATGGGGTCGTGCAGGCTCCTGAACGGATAAGGGTCGCACGCATAGTCGGGTGCGCCCGTGAGCTTGACCGCCACGTTCGGGAACCGAGCCCAGCCGAGGAGGTCCGGAGCCTGCACCAGGCCGTGGCTCTGCGTGAAGCCGACGAACCCGAGATGGTCGACGATCAGCTTCAGGTTGGGGAAGCCGGCGGCGATCCGCTGCAGGTGCGGCAGCAGGAACGGTCCACACAGGGCCACGGGCAGCTCCAGTTCCTCCGCGAGGGGCCAGAACCAATCCATGGTCCCGTCCGTGGGCCAGGCGCGCTCGTCCTCCGCGGCGCAGATGAAGCGGAAGCCGACCATGCCGGCTTGCGAGCGCCAGTTGCGCACACGCTCCGGCGCGTCGGGCCGGTTCAGCTTCAGCCAGCCCAGGGTGGCGAGCCGGTCGGGAAAGGCCGCCGCCGCCTCGACCGCATAGGCGTTCGAGGTCTCGTCCCAGTTGGGCGGCTGGTTGATCGCCGCATCGATGCCGGCGGCCTGCATGTCCCGCACCGCGTCTTCGGCCCTGTAGGGCGTCTGACGGTGGTGCGGCGGGGCGCCCGGGCCTCTCCAGAGGTGGATCTGGGAATCTATGACCAGCATCTGCGGCCTTCAGGCAGGACGAGCGAGGCGAGGGACGTGCCCTGCGGCACGGCGGCTCCGGATCACGGCCAAGCCCTTTGCAGTCGGCTTGCGACCCAGTCGGAGATCAGGTCGTGCTTGTCGTCCTGGTGGTTGTAGACGCAGTGGTCGCCGTCGGAGAACACGACCATCTGCTTGTCGGACGACCTCGCCCGTTCGAACAGCAGGGTCGCGTCGTCGGTGGAGACCAGGGGATCGAGCCCGCCGTGGACGATCAGGAGCGGGCATTCGACGGTCCGGCCGTCCGGCATGGGATCGACCGTCCGCCAGATCTCCGCGGCGGCGTCCTCGCCGACGTCGCCGCAATGGGCGACCATCTTGGTGAAGAAGCTGGCGTTGCTCCGGGCCTGCAAGGGGTCCGGCGGACCGCCGTTGTCGCAGCAGGCCCGGATGCGGCGATCCTTGGCGGCAAGGCTGAGCGCCACGGCGCCGCCCATGCTGTTGCCCACGAAGGCGAGCGGCGCGCCGCCCGTCGCCGCGCCCAGGGCGTCGAACACCGCCCCGTAGTCCCGTCGCCACCTGCGGGTCAGATAGTGGTCGTGCACCATCCGGCTCTCTCCCTGTCCGGGCCCGTCCAGCAGCAGGGTCGTCACCCCCCGCTGGACGAGGGCCCGGCCGAGGCTTTCGAAGTCCATGGCCCATCCCTCGACGCCGCCGATCACGACGGCGCAACCGACCGCCTCGCCGGCGGCGGGGAACAGCCAGCCGGACAGATCGCCTCCCTCAGAGGGTATGGTCAGCTTGCGGCGGTCGCCTGTAATCCCGGCCGCGTCGGCGTAGAGGGCGGCGGCGCGCAGGACGATGGCGCGGCGCTCCTCGCTGTCCCTCAGCATCATCATCTGGCTCATGCGCACGAGCGCGGAGGCTCGGAAGAGGCGGTTGGCCGACGTCCGGCGGCTGCAAGCCGCGGCAGGCGCTTCCGGTGGATCAAGGCAGGCCTCGGCCAAGTCCGCCGCCACCTCACGCCAGGCCTCGCCGGCCGCCACTCGCCCGCGCAGCTCCACCGCGTCGGCCTGGTTCACGCCGTAGGCCGTCAGGCGTTCGAGTGAGAACTGGCGAAGCGCCGCCCTCGATTGCGGGTCGCGCGGCTCCCCGGCCGTCTGCGCCTGGAGGCTCCTACCCATGAACGAGCGTGTGAAGATCCTGCCCGCTTCTGTCGGCGTCTCCAAGACCGTCACGTCGCCGCCCATACCTGTTTAGACCACTATGGTCAGCTTTTCCTCGCTTGCAAAGCAGCGACGGCAACGGCGGCCTCAGGCTTGGTCGGCTTCTCGCGAGGTCCCGCGGCCGGCGCCCTTGGCTGGGGTGCGGAAGAACAACCGCTCGATCAGCGCGATATGCTGCTCGACGCCTTCGACGGTGTCGGGCCGGACGCCGGTCAGGAGTTCGATCTCGCGGGCCGAGCGGTAGGGGCTCGTGGCGGCTCCAAGGAAGAGGTACATCAACTGGAGGGGATCGCCGTCGACGAAGGCGCCGGTCGCCTGGGCCTGCCTGATCAGGTCGGTGGTGTAGGCCAGGGTCGGGCCCGTGTGGCGCTCGATGAGCATGTTAAGCCGCTCGGAGCGGACCGTGTTCTCATGGGTCAACATCCGGAAGAAGTCGGGATACTCCGCGCTGAAGCGGATGTAGTGACAGAAGAAGACCTTCAGGCGCGAGACGGGGTCGCCATCGGCGGCGGCCGGCGCCGCGGCGACGTCGAAGCGGGTGTAGCGCCGGACGGCGTCGTCCACCGTCTCGGACCACAGGTTCTCCTTCGAGTTGAAGTGGTAGAGCACCAGCGAGTGGGGCATGTCCGCCACCTCCGCGATCCGGCGCGTACTCGCGCCTTCGAACCCCAGCAGCGCGAACTCGGAGAGGGCGGCGCGGAAAATCTTGTCGCGGGTGTCGAGGCTCCTCTGCTGCTTGCGCCGCTGCGCAGGCGCCGTCCGCCTCGGGTCCAGCGCGGCCATCCTCCTCGCCTCCGCCGGACGTCGCTTGCCGGAGACGATGGCGATAGCCGCAGCGGGAGGACGGGACAAGGCGCGGCTTGGCTCCTCGGCCGCGAGCCACGCCGCGCTAGGCCAGGCTGACCACCGTCAAACCGCCGGACAGCCGTGTCGTCGACACGGGGACGAGGACGCCGGCCGCGAACTCCTTGGGGTCAGGGATCAAGGATGTCCGCCGGGGTGGCCCCGGGCGGCGTGTCCATGCCGGCTTCAACCATGAGCACCGGCACGCGGACCGCTCCGAGAGGCGTGAGGCCAGGACACGGCCGGCTGTGCCGCCCCCCGCAACGCCGTAGTCGAAGACGGCCGGTTCGCCTTGAGGCGGGGACGGGCGAGCGGTTGGCGAGGTCCAGGACCTCACGACCCTACTCAGAAGCGATAGTTGAACGAGACGCCGTAGGTACGCGGGGGGCTTAGCGCGTAATACTCCCCGAATGGGGCGGAGACCGCCGTGCGGGAATAGATCTCAGTATCGGTCATGTTCTTGGCCCAGACTTTCACTGAGTAGGGCGCGTTCTCCGGATCCCACTCGGCCTCGGCGCTGAGGGTGTTGTAGGCCGTCTGTCCGAACGTGTTGCTGGCGTCGTTGTAGAACCCATTGTTGTAGTACCAGGTGGCGGTCAGGAGGACAGCCCCGCCAGGCACGGGCTGGCGATACGAGGGCGTGACGCTGATGACGTAATCCGGCGCATAGGGCAGTTCATTGCCCTTGGCGTTGATCGTCTCGCTGACGACGCCGCCGAGCGGATTGCAGTCCACAAGCGCGATGCAGAAGCCGTTCGGCTTGCTTGCTGTCGCCGGGATCGCCGTGATTGCGTTCGGGAACGAGGTCCACTCGCTATGCAGGACTTCGGCCGAGGCGGAAATCTTGAAACGTGGAGTCACAATGAGGCTGGCGTCGATGTCTACGCCATAGAGTTCGGCTTTCGGGCCATTGGTCGTCGTGGCGACACCGTCGACAAACACGGGTTCGACGATGTTGGAGTAATCATAATAGAAGCCCCCCACATTGAGCACAGCCCGTCTATCGAGGAAGCTCGACTTGAATCCGACTTCGTAGTCGTCGATCGTCTGCGGTTTGCTTGCCGGCGTGGTCGGCGTGTTCGCATTGAAGAAGCCAGCCTGGAAGCCAGTCGAATATGTGGCATAAGCCAGTACGGCGTGAGTAAAATGATAATCCAAGCCGACTTTGTAGGTCAGTCTGGAGAAGTCGGTGTCGGGCTGTGTGACGACGACTCCCGGCGCCTTGATCGCATCCTCTCCGACGCTGGTCTCCGTCTCGGACGTATATCGAACGCCTGCAGTCAAGTTCAGGGAAGGCAGAAGGAAGTCGAGGGGAATGGTGGTCTGCGCGTAGCCGGCGTAAGATGTCGAGCCTACTTCGGAGCCGATCAGGTCATCGATCGCCACAGAGTTGGGAGGCAGTGAGATGGGGCCGCTCGGCGCGGTCGCCGACCCGAGCAGAGGGCTGAGCGCGCCATGCGGATAGGGCGGGCAGAGCTTCGCCTTGCAGGTGGGATCTGTATAGTTTGAGCCGCTGTTGATCAGTGTGTAGGGCGAATTCGTCGAGGTCGAGTCCAGATAGTAGAAACCGACGACCCAGGCGATCCTGCTCGTCTCCAAGGACGCCAGTCGCACCTCCTCGGAGACCTGTATGTCGTCATGGCCCTGGAAGGCATCGATGTTGAAGGGGGCGACTTCCGCCGGGCTAGAGAGGAAGGAGACAGACTTGCGATAGGCCGCGATGTCGATCAGGTGAGCGAAGTCGAACCTGTGATCGATCTCGACGCTCGCCCCGCCTTGTCGATCCGTCTCGACGGGATCGCCGGAGGCGAAGATGTTCCAGGGACTTCCAAGTTGGCTCTGAAGCCGCGCGGGGATGGGGACTCCGGGCGCCTGGTAATCATAGGGGACGCCTTTGAACTGAAGCGTGTCGCTTGAGTCCTTCAGATCCTCATAGTCGAAGATGAAGGTTATGCGGTCCCGGTCGGTCGGTCGCCACAACCACTTAGAACGGGCGTCGATGTTGCGGGTCTTATAGATGTCGTTCCCGGTAAGCAGGTTCTTACCATAACCCTCAAGCTGGTTATCGTAGTGCACGGCGAGGTCTGCGGCCAGGTCGCCCAGGACCGGTCCGGTGACGTAGAAGTCACCCGTCGGCGTATCGTAATTATCCGTTCCCACCGACACGCGGCCACCGAAGGTGGATTTCGGGTCGAGCGTCTGCACCTGGATCACGCCGGCGGTGGCGTTGCGGCCGAAGAGCGTGCCCTGAGGGCCCTTGTCCACTTCGACCTGGCTGATGTTGTTGTAGGAGAACAGGGCCGCCTGCGGGGACGCCAGGTAGACCCCGTCGACATAGACGGCCACCGTGCCCGTCGCGCCTGCGGCGTCGTTCTGCGTTCCGATACCGCGCAGCGAAGGCTCCACGAACCCGTTGGCGACGAAGTTGGTGAGGCCGGGCGTCAACTGGCTCAGATCGTTGGTCGAGGTGATGCCCTTGGCGGCGAGCGTCTCCGCCGTGATCGCCGTCACCACGACCGGGACGTCCTGGAGCCGCTGGCTGCGCCTCTGCGCGGTGACGACGATCTCCCCGACTGCGGGGGGCGCACCCGATGTCGTCGCAGACGTCGTGGCCGAGGTCGCAGGTGTCTCGGGCGCCGGGGCTGCCGCGGGCGCGGGCGACGCCGCCGACACCGATGGCGAGGACTGGGCCTGGGCGAGCTGGGAGAAGGCGGCGGTGGCGAGCACGGCGACACCGGCCCCCAAGAAAAGATCACATCGCAGCATAACCCGGTCCCCCCAAATCGCTTCTTGTCTTCAACGACCTCGTCGATCAGGCAGAGCTTCGACGGCGTTGAACCCGAACACTTGTAGCGGTTCGCAAGGAGCCTCATACGGCAGGACTATCGGGGCGGCCAATGCTAGATACGTCGATTGCCATAGCAAGATGATATGGCGACGACGATCAGGATGCTGACGCGCCGACCGCTGTGCAGTCTCGGGATCGGGAGTCTTCAGCAAGCTTCAGGGTTAGTCTTCGGAAGCGCCCGGCAGCTGCGAGCCCTGGCCATCCTGGTCAGGCGCGACGTGCCGTCCCCATCCCTGAGAGGGCTTGGCGAGGGAGGCCGCGGTCACTTCCCTCGCGCACCGGCAACCGATCATCGCCAGGGTGTAGCGGAGATCGGACTGCAGGATCTCGACCGCGCGGCGCACCCCATCGTATCCGCCTGCGGCGACGCCGTAGAGGCTCGCCCGGCCCACAAAACGTATGGCCCACCCCGTCTGCAAGGATGATCTCGGGATGGCGTGCTGGTCT
>CAXTUT010000121.1:0-6852 GCA_964247465.1 uncultured Caulobacteraceae bacterium
GCCGCGCCGCGCCCGTCGTCCAGGCCGGCCCACTGACCACCACCAGCCGCCCGCGGTCGGCCTTGTGGGTGTCCTGCCCCGGCCAGCGCAGGTGAGGAAGCCACAACGATGGGCCGTTCTCGTTCAGCCGCAGGTCGTCCGTTCCCGCCGCGGAAAGGCCGATGTCGGCGACAACGATCTCTGCGCAGAGCGTGCGGCCCGGCTCCAGCACATGCGCCGGCTTCTTGCGATGGAACGTGACCGTGAGCGTCGCCTGGGCCGCATAGCCCAGCGGCGCGCCCGTATCGCCAGCAAGGCCCGAGGGCAGATCGATGCACACCAGCGGCGCAGGCGAGCGTTCCGCCGTCCTGAGCAGGTCGCAGGCGAGCGGCGTCAGCGGGCGGCTGAGCCCTGCGCCGAACAGCGCGTCCACCACCAGGCCTGCGCCGCCCACCTCGGCGTCCGCCAGCGGCGTCACGGGCCCGCTCCAGGCCTGGGCGGCCTGCGCCGCTGCGCCCGCAAGCCTGGACGGCTCGAGGAGAGCCGTCACCCGCACGGGCCAGCCCGCCTCGCGCAGCCGCCTGGCGACCACGTAGCCGTCGCCGCCATTGTCGCCGGGCCCACACAGCACGAGCGCCTGCGTGGGCGGGAATCGGAGTTGGATGGCGCGCGCCACCGCCGACCCCGCCCGCTCCATCAGCGTGGCGGCCGGCGTCCCGGCGGCGACGGCTGCGCGGTCCGCCTCCCCCATCTGAGCGACCGTCAGGATCTCGCGTCCCGCGCCTGCCGAGTCCATCCACCCACCACGAGGCTATGGCGCGGGTCCCGCCCGATGCTACACCGCGCCGGGGAGAACGCCTGGAACAGGCTCATGGACCGCGAAAAATGAAGAAGATCGAGGCTGTCATAAAACCCTTCAAGCTCGACGAGGTGAAGGAGGCGCTGCAGGACCTGGGCGTGCAGGGCATGACGGTGCTGGAGGCCAAGGGCTACGGCCGCCAGAAGGGCCACACCGAACTCTACCGCGGGGCCGAGTACGTGGTGGACTTCCTGCCCAAGATGAAGATCGAGATCGTAGTGGCCGACGACGAGGTCGAGCGCGTGGTCGAGGCGCTGGTGAATGCGGCGCGTACCGGGCGCATCGGCGACGGCAAGATCTTCGTCTCGGACCTCACCGACGTCATCCGCATCCGTACCGGCGAGCGCGGTGCCCAGGCGATCTGAACCGACGCCGTCGCCCTCAGTCCTCCTGCTCGTCCTCGTAGCCGACCAGGCGCAGGGGCCGCGCGCTCATCTCGTTCAGCTCGGCCCAGCGGGCCAGCGCCTCCTCCCGCCCGTGGGTGATCCAGAGTTCCCCGGGGCGAAGCTCGTCCACCGTGGCGGTCAGCTCGTCCCAGTCGGCGTGATCGGAGATGATCAGCGGCAACTCCACGCCCTTCTGGCGCACGCGGGCGCGCACGCGCATCCAGCCGCTGGCGAAGGCGGTCACCGGATCGGGGAAGCGTCGCGACCAGCGGTCCTGAAGCGTCGAGGGCGGCGCGACCACGATCGCGCCCTTCAGCGCCGCCTTGGGCACGCCGGTCGCAGGCTCCAGCGCGCCGAGCGGCACGCCATAGGCCTCGTACAGCGTGTTCAGCTTCAGCAGCGCGCCGTGGACGTAAATGGGCGCATCGTGGCCGGCGAGGCGCAGCAGGCGGATGATCCGCTGCGCCTTGCCGAGCGCATAGGCGCCGACGAGGTGGCAGCGCTCGGGGAAGCGACGCACGGACGCCAGCAGCTCGCTGATTTCCGCCTCCGGTTCGGGAAAGCAGAACACCGGCAGGGCGAAAGTCGCCTCGCTGACGAAGACGTCGCAGGCCACCGGCTCGAACGGCGCGCAGGTGGGGTCCGGCCGCCGCTTGTAGTCGCCGGAGACGACAATGCTCATGCCGCCCCAGCGCACCACCGCCTGGGCCGAGCCGAGCACGTGACCGGCGGGCGCCAGCGTCACCTCCACAGCGTCTCGATGGACGGGCTCGCCGTAGGCTGCGGCCTGGGTCGCGGCGGCGAAGTCCTCGCCATACCGTACGCGCATGATATCCAGCGTCGCGGCCGTCGCCAGCACCGCGCCGTGGCCCGAGCGCGCATGGTCGGAATGGCCGTGGGTGATCACCGCCCGCGCGACGGGGCGCACCGGATCGATGTAGAAGTCGCCCGGCGGGCAGTAGAGCCCCTCCGGACGGGGGCAGAGCAGGTCCTGCGGGCGGGGCATGGAGGGAGAGCGGGCTTAACCGGCGGCGGTTCCTGGAGCCCCCTCCCAGCCGTCGGCCGGACTTCCCCTCAGGAAAAGATCAAGCGCTTGGCCGTCAGATGCTCCCCACCTGAAAGGACCGTCCGCAAAGTAGCTGAGGGACCGGCGCTGGCCTACTTGGCTTGAGACGGCGTGACCATGTTGAAGCGGATGTCGATGCGTCGGTTCAGGCGCTTGTTCGCCTCGCTCGTGTCCGGCGCCACCGGACGGGTTGGGCCATAGCCGCTGACGCCGAATAGGGGCTGCGGGTCCTGCGGGCGCAGGCGAGCGTTCTTGAAGGCGTTCAATGCGGATGTCTGGCCCATGAGCGAACGGTAGGTGTTCACCGCCCGATCCGCCGACAGGTTCCAGTTGTCCCGGCCGCCCTTGTTCAACTGGTCGGAGTCGGTGTGACCCTCCACGAAGACGGACTCAAGCCCGCTCTGCGTCGCCTCGCAGCCCGCGGGCGTTTGGGCCGAGGTGTAGCACGGCAGTTCGGCGGTCATCGCCTGGCCAACCTTGGCCAGCACCTGCTGTCCCTCCGGCTTGACCGCATCGCTGCCCTTGTCGAACAGCACGTCTTCCGGCAGGCGCAGCACGCCGGCGTCGGTGTCGATGGTCACGTTGACATGCTCGGCCGCCAGGCGGCCCTGCAGGTGCTGGAGCAGCTGGGTGCGACGCACCTTGGTGTCGGTCAGCTCTGCGGTCGACTGGTGGTACTGCAGGGCGTAGTAGACCAGCATCACCATCAGCACGAAGACCAGACCGACCATCATGTCGGTCATGGAGACGAAGTAGCTCTCCTCATGCTCCCCGCCCTGGCGACGGCGGACGGTGGCCATGGCGGTCATGATCGCGCTCCGGTCAGGATCATGGCCGGCTCAGGCGGCGCGGGCGCGCGGGTCGGCCAGCGCGGCCTTGATCGCGCCCAGCACCTCGGTCTGGCGCTTCAGCTCGTTCAGCTGCTCTCCGGCCAGCATGCCGGGCGACACGGGCGGGATGCGCGCGTCGATGATCTCGCATAGATCCTCCACCGCCTCGTCGATGCGCGTGGACCAGCGCCGCTCGCAGATGCGCAGGATCACCGAGGCCAGGATGCCGGCGATCGACGTCCAGAACTTGGTGGCGGTGATGGTCAGCAGGCCCGACAGCGCCGCCTGCATGGTCGCCGTGCTGGCGCTACCCGTGCCCAGCACGCTGGTCGCCTCGCTGAGCGCCGCCACCACGCCGAGGAAGGTGAAGATCAGGCCGATGGCCACGAAGAGGTTGGACCACCATCCCAGCACCCCGGTTTCCGAGGTCACGATGCTGAACACCGTCCAGGCCGGCGCGCCGCTGCGCAGCTCGCCCTGCGGCGTGAAGGTCAGCGAACTGCGGAACGCAGCCCAGGCCCGCTCCAGGTTGAAACTCTGCTTGTCGGGGCGGGCCATGATCGCGGAGACCTGCTCCAATTCCGACGGGGACACGGTGCGCGGGAAGTCGACGATGCGGCGGGTGACCGCCTTGCGGATCGGCACGACCCGGCTGAAATAGACGCCGAACAGGATGAAGATGGCGGCCAGCAGAATGAGGCTGGCCAGCCCCAGCGCCACGCCCTTGGTGCTGAACAGCGCAATCAGCAGCCGCGTCAGCGTATCGTTGAGAAGGCTTATGCCTGGCATACAGCAACCATTCCGATCAGGCGCCCCGGGAGGCTTTTCAACCTTAAGCGCGCGGAGAGCAAGCCTCTAGCCCCGCTCCCTTGCGGCGGTGGAGGCCTCAGACGTCGACCTCGGCGTCCAGCGCGTTCTCCTGTATGAACTCGCGCCGGGGCTCGACCAGATCGCCCATCAGCTTGGCGAACATGTCGTCCGCATCGATGGAGTCGGTCACCTTCACCTGCAGCAGCGTGCGGGCATGGGCGTCGAGCGTCGTCTCCCAAAGCTGCTCGGCGTTCATCTCGCCCAGGCCCTTGTAGCGCTGGATGCTGAGGCCCTTGCGGCCGGCGTTCATGACCGAGGCGACCAGATCCAGCGGGCCGCGGACCGTGCGCGTCTGGTCCTTGCGAGCGAAACGCGCGGGCTCGGCGAAGGCTTCGGCCAAGCCGGGCGCGCGTTCGGCGAGCTTGCGGGCGTCTGCGGAGTGCAGCAGCAGGTCGTCGAGCACGATCCGCTCGGACACGCCGCGCCGCAACCGCGAGAAGACGTAGCCGCCTGGGCCGAAGCCGTGGCCGCCGCCGCCGACCGCCGGCTCGCCGGTCCAGCGGCCGTCCCCCTCCTCCGCGTAGAGGTTCAGGCGCGCCGCCGCGCTCACGATGTCGCCGTCCTCGCCGAACAGGCCTGCGAGCGCCGCCTGCTCGACCGCAAACGCCGGCGCGCGCTGGGACAGCCGGTCGATCAGCGACTTGGCCGCCTGGGCGTCGCGCACGAGCTGGTGGAGGTCGGCGCCCATGCGACGCTCCCCCGACGGCGAGTCGAGCTGGGCGCCCTCGGTCCCCTCGTCGAACAGGAAGGTCGCCATATCGGCGTCGTCCTTGAGGTAGCGCGAGGACTTGCCCTTGGCGGCTTTGTAGAGCGGCGGCTGGGCGATGTAGAGATAGCCCTGCTCGATCACCTGGGGCATCTGGCGGTAGAAGAAGGTCAGGAGCAGGGTGCGGATATGGGCGCCGTCCACGTCGGCGTCGGTCATGATGACGATCTTGTGGTAGCGGATCTTGGCGATGTCGAAGTCGTCGCGACCTATGCCGGCGCCGAGCGCGGTGATCAGCGTGCCGATCTGTTCGGAGCCGAGCATCTTGTCGAAGCGCGCGCGCTCCACGTTCAGCACCTTGCCGCGCAGCGGCAGGATGGCTTGGTTCTCGCGGTTTCGTCCTTGCTTGGCGGAGCCGCCGGCGCTGTCGCCCTCCACGATGAACAGCTCGGACTTGGCGGGGTCGCGCTCCTGGCAGTCGGCGAGCTTGCCGGGCAGCGAGCTGATGTCGAGCGCGCTCTTGCGCCGGGTCAGCTCGCGCGCCTTCTTGGCGGCCTCGCGCGCGGCGGCGGCGTCGACGATCTTGGCGACGATCAGCTTGGCTTCGGCGGGATGCTCCTCGAACCAGTGGCCGAGCGCCTCGCTGACCAGCTGCTCCACGGCCGGTCGGACCTCCGAGGACACCAGCTTGTCCTTGGTCTGCGAGGAAAACTTTGGATCGGGCAGCTTGACCGACAGCACGCAGGTCAGGCCCTCGCGCGCATCCTCGCCGGACACGCTGACCTTCTCGCGCTTGGCCGCGCCCGAACTTTCCACATATCCGCCCACCACCCGCGTCAAGGCGGCGCGGAAGGCCGCCAGGTGGGTGCCCCCATCACGTTGGGGAATGTTGTTGGTGAAGCACAGCATCTGCTCGTGGTAGGTGTCGTTCCACCAGAGCGCGAGGTCGACCTCCACCCGATCCTTGGCGCCGCGCACCGCCACGGGCGCCTTCAGGATGGTGGCCTTGGACTTGTCCAGGTGGCGCACGAACGCCTCCACCCCGCCCTCGTAGCTCATCACCTCCTCGTAGGGCTCCGTCCCTCGCAGGTCCTTGAAGCGGATCTGGACGCCGGAGTTCAAGAACGCCAGTTCGCGAAGACGGTGCTCCAGCGTCTTCCTGTCGAACTCGATGGCGGTGAAGGTGCCGTCGCTTTCGCCCGGCCCGGTCTTGAGCGACGGCAGAAAGGTCACGCTGGTGCCGGTGAGAGGGTCGCCGGCCTTCTTGTCGGGCGCGGTGCGGCGCGGCGCCTCGCCGGTCACGACCAGCGGGCTGACCGCATCGCCCCGCTCGAAGCGCATCTCGTGCTCGCGCCCGTCGCGCCATATCTTCAGCTGCAGGAAGTCGGACAGCGCGTTGACCACCGATACGCCCACGCCGTGAAGGCCGCCGGAGACCTTGTAGCTGTTCTGGTCGAACTTACCGCCCGCGTGCAGCTGGGTCATGATGACCTCGGCCGCGCTGACGCCCTCGCCGGAGTGGATGTCTGTGGGAATGCCGCGCCCGTCGTCGATGACAGTGCAGGAGCCGTCGGGGTTCAAGATCACCTGGACGTGGGAGGCGTAGCCGGCGAGCGCCTCGTCGATGGCGTTGTCCACCACCTCATAGACCATGTGGTGCAGGCCCGAACCGTCGTCGGTGTCGCCAATATACATGCCGGGGCGCTTGCGAACCGCATCCAGCCCCTTCAGCACGCGGATCGATTCCGCGCCATACTCGGCCGCCCCGCCGGCTTCGGGAAGCTCTTCGCTCATCCAGTCCTTCAGTCTTCCAGCGCGTCGTTCAGGCCAGCGGCGACAGGTGGGACGCGTCGACCCGCACTTCCTGCGCCCAACCTGCCCGGTGCTGGAACAGCGCCCGATCGGTGCCGGTCAGGAAGGCCTGCAGCCCGAGCGCCGTGATCTCCTCGAAGAGCGCTGCGCGTCGGCGACCGTCGAGGTGCGCAGCCACTTCGTCCAGAAGTAATATAGGGCTCGGAGCCGATTCTGCACGCGATAAACGCGCGGCCTGGGCCAGGACGAGGTTCAGGATCAACGCCTTCTGCTCGCCGGTGGAGCACTCCGCCGCCGGACGATCCTTTTCGGCGTGGCGCACCAGCAGGTCGGTGCGGTGGGGC
>CAXTUT010000122.1:0-2841 GCA_964247465.1 uncultured Caulobacteraceae bacterium
GGCCTGCACGCCGCGGAGCCCTGGTCGGCGGAGCGGGTGGCGGCGCTGCAGGCGCAGGGCCATCCGGTGTTCGTGGACTTCACGGCCGCCTGGTGCGTCTCCTGCCAGGTCAACGAGCGCACCACCCTGGCCACCCGCGCGGTCAGCGACGCCTTCGCCCGCACCGGGGCGGTGTATCTGAAGGCCGACTGGACCCGGGCGGACCCGGCGATCTCCGCCGCGCTGTCGCAGCAGGGCCGCTCGGGCGTGCCGCTCTATCTGGTCTACGGCCCGCACAGCGAGACGCCGGTCATCCTGCCCCAGCTGCTGACCAGCGGGACCGTGATCGCCGCCCTGCAGAGCGCCGCCCGCGCCTGATGCTTGGCGCCGCGCCCCATCGCCGCTAAGAGCGGACCGACGCCGCTTTAGCTCAGCTGGTAGAGCACCTCATTCGTAATGAGGGGGTCACAGGTTCGAGTCCTGTAAGCGGCACCAGCCCTCCCCCGCGAGCCGCTCGACCTCCGCGCGGACGGGGCGGGCGCCTGGAGATACGGCTTGATATCGAAGTCCGCCCTGGCCGTGTTCGCGCTGGGCGCCCTGGCGCTGGCTGCGCCCGCCCACGCCCGTCCCTTCACCGCCGCCGCCCTGGTCGCCCTGGACCGGGTCGGCGACCCGCAGGTGTCGCCGGACGGCCGCCGCGTGCTCTACGACGTGCGCTCCACCAACCTCGCCGGCAACAAGGGCGTCCATGCGGTGTGGGTGGCCGACGTCGGCGGGCGCGGCGCGTCCAAGCAGACGGGTTCCGACGGCGCCACCTCGGCGCAGTGGGGACCGGACGGGTCGGGCCTCTACTACCTGAAGGGCGGCCAAGTATGGTTCGCCAACCTCTGCGCTCCAGAATGCCGCGTCCTGGCGACGGGCCAAGTCACCAGCCTGCCGCTCGACGTGGACACCTTCCGCGTCTCGCCGGACGGCCGGCGTCTGGTCGTGTCCATGGCCGTCTTCCCCGACGCCGAGGACCCGGCCGCCACTAAGGCCCGCCTGGACGCGCGCAAGGCGCAGAACGCGACCGGCCAGGTGTTCGACAAGCTGTTCGTGCGCCACTGGGACACCTGGGCCGACGGCACGCGCAACCACCTGTTCGCGCTGAACCTGCGCGTCGCGGGAGGAGCGGCTGCAGCGCCCGTGCCGCTCACACCCGGCTTCGACGGCGACGTACCCGGCAAGCCGTTCGGCGGCGACGAGGACTACAGCTTCAGCCCGGACGGCCAGACCGTCTTCTTCTCGGCGCGCAAGGCCGGCCGGACCGAGCCGTGGAGCACCGATTTCGACGTCTATCGCGTCCCCGCCGACGGCTCGGCGGCGCCGCAGGACCTGACCGCCGACAACAAGGCCTGGGACGCCTCGCCGGTGGTCTCGCCCGACGGGCGCACGCTCGCCTATCGCGCCATGAAGCGGCCGGGCTTCGAGGCGGACCGCTTCACCGTCCACACGATCGACCTGGCCAGCGGCGCCCGACGCGAGCTGACCGGCGCGTGGGACCGCTCGCCCGGGCCGCTGCGCTGGTCGGCCGACGGGCGCAGCCTCTACGCCACCGCCGACGACGTCGGGACCACCCGCCTGTTCCGCATCGACGCCGCCACCGGCGAAGCCACGCCGATCACCCAGGGCGGCCACGTCAGCGCGTTCGACACGGCGGCGGGCGCACTGGTCTACGTCAAGGATACCCTGCGCGCGCCGGCCCAGCTCTATGCGCAAGGCGCAGGCGGCGCGGATGTCGTCCTCACCCACGCCAACGCCGACAGGCTGGCCGGCGTCACGGTCGGCGACTCCGCGCCCTTCACCTTCCAGGGCTGGAACGGCGACACCGTGCACGGCTGGGTGGTCAAGCCGGCCGGCTACCAGCCCGGCCGGCGCTATCCGGTCGCCTTCCTGATCCACGGCGGCCCGCAGGGCTCGTGGACGGACTCCTGGAGCTACCGCTGGAACCCGCAGACCTACGCGGGCGCCGGCTATGCGGTGGTCATGGTCGATTTCCACGGATCCACCGGCTACGGCCAGGCCTTCACCGACGCCATCAGCGGCCACTGGGGCGACCGGCCGCTGGAGGACCTGCAGAAGGGCTGGGCGGCGGCGCTGAAGCAGAACGCCTTCCTGGACGGCGGCCGCGCCTGCGCGCTCGGCGCCAGCTACGGCGGCTACATGATCAACTGGATCGCGGGAGTGTGGAACCAGCCCTGGCGCTGCCTGGTGGCGCACGACGGCGTGTTCGACGACCGCATGATGGGCTACTCCACCGAGGAGCTGTGGTTCTCCGAATGGGAGCACGGCGGCGCGACGCCCTGGGCCGACCCCGCCGCCTACGAGCGGTTCAATCCGGTCAACCACGTGGCGTCCTGGTCCAAGCCGCAGCTCGTCATCCATGGCGGCCACGACTATCGCATCCCGCTGGAGCAGGGATTGGGCGCCTTCGACGCTCTGCAGCGGCGCGGGATCGAAAGCCGGTTCCTCTACTTCCCCGACGAGAACCACTGGGTGCTGAAGCCGGCCGACTCGTTGCTCTGGCACGCCACGGTGCTGGATTGGCTGAACCGCTGGACGGCGGCGGCGGGTTAGCGCGTGAGGTTAACCGGAATCGAGCGGTCCACATTCGGCCTCATCTGAACCTCGACAGGCTCAGGATGAGGCGAACGCAGGCGTTTGCGCCCAGGCTCTTCAACTCCCCACACGGCTGAGGCCATGTCCGCTTCCAACGGAAGCGCACACGCGCTAGGCCCCCGTGAAACGGGGGAGATGTTCCGCATGCGTCCTGTCCTGGCCGGCGTCCTGTGCGCCGTCGCGGCGCCCATGGCCCACGCCCCA
>CAXTUT010000122.1:2851-6847 GCA_964247465.1 uncultured Caulobacteraceae bacterium
GGCCGGCGCGCAACCGTCGCCCAGCCTGCAGATCGGAAGCCTGCAGACCGGCGGCGGGAGCGCGGCCGCCACGCCCCAGGCGCTGCGGCCCGAGCGCATCTTCACCCCGCGCGACGTCTTCGCCCTGCAGCAGGCGGTGGACGTGCAGGTCAGCCCCGACGGGCGGCGCATCGCCTATGTGCGCGCGGCGGAGGACATCCTGACCGACTCCGCGCGGCGCAGCCTCTGGCTGGTCGACGCCGCCACCGGCGAGCAGAGCCCGCTGGTCTCCGGCGCCGCCTCCAGCCCGCGCTGGTCGCCGGACGGCAAGCGCATCGCCTATCTGGCGGCCGAACCCGGGGGCAAGCCTCAGCTCTACGTGCGCTGGGTCGACAGCGGCGTCAGCGCGCGCATCACCGACCTGCCGGAGACGCCCGGCGCCTTGGCCTGGTCGCCCGACGGCCGCTCCATCGCCTTCACCATGTTCACGCCGGAGGACGGCGCCACGCTCGGCGCGCCGCTGAAGAAGCCCGAAGGCGCGAAGTGGGCCGAGCCGCTGAAGATCATCACCGCGGTCCACTACCGCCAGGACGGGCGCGGCGACCTGCGGCCAGGCTACGCCCACCTGTTCGTGGTCTCCGCCGACGGCGGCTCGCCGCGCCAGCTGACCTTCGGCCCCTACGACGACGGCGGGACCCCGTCCTGGACGCCGGACGGGCGATACCTGCTGTTCAGCTCCAACCACGGCAAGGACTGGGAGCGCGACCCGATGAACTCCGACGTCTTCCAGGCGGAGGTGTCGAGCGGGACCCTGACCCAGCTCACCCACCGCGAAGGACCGGACGAAGACCCGCAGGTGTCGCCGGACGGGCGGCTGGTCGCCTACGTCGGCTTCGACGACCGACTGCTCGGCTACCAGAACACGTTGCTCTACGTGATGAACCGCGACGGCTCCGACCCGCACGCGATCAGCGGCGCGCTCGACCGCGCGGTGGGCCAGCCGCACTGGGACGCCGACGGCCACGGCGTCTACGTCGCCTACGCCGACCATGGCGTGACCAAGGTGGCGCGGTTCGGCCTGGACGGGCGCATGACGCCGGTGGCGCAGGGCCTGGCCGGCTCCGAGCTCGACCGCCCTTACAGCGCCGGGAGCTATTCGTTGGCGAAGACCGGCGCGGTGGCCTTCGCGTTCGGCGAGGGCGATCATCCGCCCGACGTGGCGCTCGCCGCCCACGGGACGACGCGGCGGCTGACGCAGCTCAACGCCGGCCTGTTCGAGGGCAAGACCCTGGCGCCGGTGCTGCCCCTGCCCGTCACCTCGTCGGCCGGCGGGCTGGCCATCGACGCCTGGATGATGACGCCGCCGGGCTACGACCCGTCGCGGCGCTATCCGACGATCCTGGAGATCCACGGCGGTCCGTTCGCCAGCTACGGCCCGCTGTGGTCGAGCGAGGACCAGCTGTACGCCGCGGCCGGCTATCTGGTGCTCTACGCCAACCCGCGCGGCTCGACCTCATATGGCGAGGCCTTCGCCGACCGCATCCACCACAACTATCCGAGCCAGGACTACGACGACCTGATCAGCGTGGTGGACGCCGCCATCGCCAAGGGCCTGGCCGATCCGGACCACCTGTACGTCACCGGCGGCTCGGGCGGCGGGCTGCTCACCGCCTGGATCGTGGGCAAGACCGACCGCTTCAAGGCGGCGGTGGCGCAGAAGCCGGTGATCGACTGGGCCAGCGAAGTCCTGACCGTGGACGTCTACACCTTCATGTCCAAATACTGGTTCGGCAAGACGCCGTGGGAGGACCCCGAAGGCTACTGGAAGCGCTCGCCCCTGTCGCTGGTCGGCAACGTGAGGACCCCCACCCTGGTCATGGTCGGCGAGGAGGACCGCCGCACGCCCGGCAGCGAGGCGGAGCAGTATTACGCCGCGCTGCAGCTGCGCGGCGTGCCCACCGCCCTGGTCCGCGTGCCGGGCGCCGGCCACGAGAGCCTGGCTGAGCGGCCGTCGCAGCTCGCCGCCGAGAACGCCGCCATCCTGGCCTGGTTCGCCCGCTATCGCGACGCGGCGCCGTCTGCCGGGGCCGCCGCCGCAGCGGTGCGCTGACCCTGCCTGACGCCGCATGTCATACCGATCGCCTGCCTCCTAGGCGATGCGAGGATGACGGACGCTGCTGAGGGCGGCCGCCGTCAGCAGCGCTCCAGCGCCACGGCGATCCCCTGGCCGACGCCGATGCACATGGTGCACAGCGCATAGCGGCCGCCCCGGCGCTGCAGCTCCTCGGTGGCGGTGAGCGCCAGGCGCGCGCCGCTCATGCCCAGCGGATGGCCGAGCGCGATGGCCCCGCCGTTGGGGTTCACGTGCTCCGCGTCGTCGGGCAGGCCGAGCTGGCGCAGGACCGCCAACCCCTGGGCGGCGAAGGCCTCGTTCAGCTCCACCACGTCCATGTCGCAGGCCTTCAGTCCCAGCCGGGCGAGCAGCTTCTGGCTGGCCGGCGCAGGGCCGATGCCCATGATCCGCGGCGGTACGCCCACGACCGTTGCGCCCAGCACCCGGGCGCGCGGCGTCAGCCCATGTCGGCGCACCGCCTCGTCGCTCGCCAGGATGAGCGCGGCGGCGCCGTCGTTCACGCCCGAGGCGTTGCCGGCGGTGACCGTGCCGTCGGGCTTGACGATGGGGCGCAGCTTGGCCAGCGCCTCCACGCTGGTTTCGCGCGGGTGCTCATCGCGGTCCACCTTGAGGTGATCGCCCTTCTTCTGCGGGACCTCCACGGCCACGATCTCCGCGGCGAAGCGGCCCGACGCCTGAGCCGCCGCGGCGCGGCGCTGGCTCTCGGCGGCGAAGCGGTCCTGGTCGGCGCGGCTGACCTGGAAGTCCTCGGCCACGTTCTCCGCGGTTTCGGGCATGGAGTCGGTGCCGAACTCGTGGCGCATCTGCTTGTTGACGAAACGCCAGCCGATGGTGGTGTCGTAGACGATGGCCTCACGCGCGAAGGCCGTCTCCGCCTTGGGCATTACGAAGGGGGCGCGGCTCATGCTCTCCACCCCGCCGGCGAGGATCAGCTCGGCGTCGCCGGAGCGGATGGCGCGCGCCGCGTCGGCCACCGCGTTCAGCCCCGAGCCGCACAGCCGGTTCACCGTGGCGCCCGGTGCGTGCTCGCCCAGTCCCGACAGCAGGGCCGCCATGCGCGCCACGTTGCGGTTGTCCTCGCCCGCCTGGTTGGCGCAGCCTAAGATCACGTCGTCGAGCGCCGCCCAGTCCACGTGCGGGTTGCGGTGCTTGAGCGCGCGGAGCGGGATGGCGGCCAGGTCGTCCGGCCGCACCGAGGACAGCGACCCGCCGTAGCGGCCGATGGGCGTGCGGACCGCGTCGCAGATGTAGGCCTCAGCCATAGGTCTCATTCCTTCGAGGGTCGGCCGCGTTCATCTCCCCCACGGCGTGGGGGAACACCGGCGCAGCCGGACGGAACGCCGGCAGTCGTGCACGCGTCTTCCGCGCTTGCGCGCGGCCCCCCGACCCCTTCGAGGCCACCTCCCCACCTTCGGTCGGACGATGGAGATGGAGCTAGCCTGCATACCGGCTGACCAGCGCGTCCAGGTCCGGGCGCACGCGCTCCAGCGCGTCCTCAGACGGCGCGCCGATGAAGACGACGCCCGCCACCTGCTCGCCTTCGCCGACGCCGATCAGCGCGCGGGCGGCCGGGTCGTAGGCGTACCAGTCGGTGATCCAGTTGGCGCCGTAGCCCATGGCCTCGCCAGCCAGCAGCAGGTTCATGCAGACCGCCCCGGCCGACATCTGCTGCTCCCACACCGGCTTGCCGCCCTCGCGCGGGCTGGACACCACCACCACGCCGAGCGGCGGGGCGGACATCTTGCCGAGCGCCGCCAGCGCCTTGGCCGGATTGTCCTGCCCGGGCGCGAGTGCGCGCAGCCGCTCGACCAGGGCGGCCTTGCCCGCGCCCTCCATCACGATGAAGCGCCAGGGCGTCATCTTGCCGTGGTCCGGGACGCGGG
>CAXTUT010000123.1:0-6833 GCA_964247465.1 uncultured Caulobacteraceae bacterium
CCAGGGTGATCGGCACTTTGAGGCGTGCACACACGTGGTCGCGCAGCCGCCGCATCCGCGCCGCGCGTTCCGGATCGTTCAGGGTGACCGCCCCGCCCTCCCCCGCCGCCAGCGTCTTGACCGGGTGGAACGAGAAGCAGGCGGCGTGCGACGCCGCGCAGGCGCCCACCGGCCGGCCTTGCGCGTCGTGGCCGCCGATGGCGTGACACGCGTCCTCCACCACCCCTGCGCCCGCGTCGTGCGCGAGCCCCGCCAGGACCGCGGTGTCGCAGAGCCGGCCGCCGAGATGGACCGGCAGCACCGCCTTTACGGCGCCGCTCCGCGCCAACGCCTCGGCGAGCGTTTGGGGCGTCATCAGCCCGGTGTCGGCGTCGACGTCGGCGAAGCGCACCTCCGCACCCAGCCAGCGCGCCGCGGTGGCCGTGGACAGGAAGGTGACCGCGGGGACCACGCAGACGTCGCCCGGCCCTACGTCCAGCGCCTGCAGCGCGAGCTGCAACGCGGTTGTGCCCGACGAACAGGCCACCGCCTCGCGCGCGCCGCACGCCTGCGCCAGAGCGCGCTCGAACGCCTCCACCCGCGGGCCGTGCGCCAGGGGGTCGCTGCGCAGCGCGGCCACCACCGCGGCGATGTCGTCCTCCTCGATCAGCTGGCGGCCGTAGCCGAGCGGCGGCGCGGACAACGGCATGGCGGGGGCGAAAGCGGGGGCGGCCATGGCGCACGCTCGCCCGCCATCCTTTGCAAAGCCGTTAACCACGATCCGTTAACTCCGGAGCGCGACAGTGGGGCGTTGTCTCGCGCGAGTCCGCCATGCCCGCCTTAGCCGTCGCCGCCGACCTCGCCGCGCTGCCGGTCGCGCCGATGCGCGACTTCCTGCACCCGCGCCCGGACCTGGACGGCCGGACCGTGCTGGTCACCGGCGGCACGGGCTCGTTCGGCCGCGCCTTCGTCAAGGCGGTGTGCGAGCGGTTCACCCCGAAGAAGCTGATCGTGTTCAGCCGCGACGAGCTGAAGCAGTACGAGATGGCCCAGGCCTTTCCCCCCGAACGCTGGCCGTTCCTGCGCTATTTCATCGGCGACGTGCGCGATGCGGAGCGGCTGCAGACCGCCATGCGCGGCGTCGACTCCGTCGTCCACGCCGCCGCGCTGAAGCACGTGACCATCGCCGAATACAACCCCTTCGAGTGCATCAAGACCAACGTCATGGGGGCGGAGAACGTGGTCAACGCCGCGATCGCTGCGGGGGTGAAGCGGGTGGTGGCGCTGTCCACCGACAAGGCGGCCAACCCAATCAACCTCTACGGCGCCTCCAAGCTGGCGTCGGACAAGATCTTCGTGGCGGCGGGCGCGATGGCGGGCGACGCCGACACCCGCTTCTGCGTGGTGCGCTACGGCAATGTGGTGGGCTCGCGGGGGTCCGTGGCGCCCTTCTTCCAGAAGCTGGCGGCGGAGGGCGCGGCGGAACTGCCGATCACCGATGCGCGCATGACGCGCTTCTGGATCACGCTGGACCAAGGCGTGAATTTCGTCCTCTCAAGCCTTGAGGCGATGACCGGCGGCGAGATCTTCGTGCCCAAGATCCCGTCCCTGCGCACCACCGAGCTGGCCAGCGCCCTGGCGCCGGGCGTGCCGCACCGGGTGGTCGGCATCCGCCCCGGCGAGAAGCTGCACGAGATCATGGTGCCCGAGGACGACGCCCGCTCCACCGTCGAGCTCGCCGACCGCTACGTCATCCTGCCGAGCCACGACCGCGTGCGGCGCGAGGCCTACCTGGCGCAGGGCGCATGGGAACTGCCGGAAGGCTTCTCCTACGTCTCCGACAAGAACCCCGAACGCCTGGACGCGAGGGGGCTGCAGGCGCTGCTGGGGCAAGCCTACGCCGGATGAAGGCCTGGGTCAGGGCTTGGCGTCGCCGCCGAGACTGATGAAGGGCGTCGCGCCGGAGGTGACCTGGGGCAGCTTGCCGTCCCATTTCTCGATGGCCCTGAGCTTCAGCACCTCCGGATTGGCGCGCAGCGCGGCCCCTTGCAGGTTGGTGGCCTGGGCGTCGCCCTGGGCCTGGGCGATCTGCTGCTGCGCCTTGGCCTGGATCACCGCGACGTTGGCCTGCTCCTTCAGCGCGTTCTGCTCGGCGGCGATCTTGCCTTCGATCTGGGTGCGGACCTCGTCGGGCAGGTTGACGTTGGACGTCCAGTAAAGCCGCTCCACCACCAGTCCGAACGGCGCGAAGAAGTTGCGCACGTCGCTCTCGGCCAGGGACGCGAGCTCAGCCTTCTTGGGTCCGTAGATCTCCTCCACGCCATAGCTGGCGGCGCGGCGCACGATGGCGTCGCGCACGGCGTTGCGCACCGGACCGGCGATGATGCCCTGCATGTCCATGCGGTACTTCTGGAACAGGATGGGCGCCTTCGCCGGATCGACGTGGACGCTGGTCGCGATATCCGCCGACATGGAAAGGCCTTCCTTGGACTGGAAGTGAAAGGCCTCATCGACGGGGTTGCCCTCGTCCTTGGACGACGTCCAGTTATAGGTCTGGGTGTAGATCGGATAGGCATAGATCGCCTGGGCGAAACCCGTCCAGTAGTAGCCGACCCCCAACGGCGTGCTTTCCACCCCGGCGGCGGAGCCCAAGTTGTTCACCCGTACGCCGACGTGGCCGGGCGTGACCTGCGTGCAGGCGCCGAGCGCCAGGGAAGCCGCAGCGATGACCGGCATGGCCTTGCGCATGGTCTCAGTTCCTTCTGCGGATGGAGGCGACAAGGTCCCAGCCGAACCAGGCGAAGAGAAAGGCGCCGCCGGCGAGCAACACGACGGCGAGCACGAGCGCCGGAGTGCTGTGCAGATCGATCAGCCAGGGCCCTACGACGCGGAGCAGCACGAAGGCCATGACCAGCAGGCCGATGACCTGGGCCGCCTTGACGAAGACGTATCTTTGCAGCTGCAGCTTTCGGCCCGACGCCGGGCTCACGTTTGACATCGGGCGAAGATATAGCGGACGACGGGTGCGTCCGTCGTCCGATTTCGGGTCGAGCATGGTAGCCTGCCGCCGCCGTCAGGGAGAGCGGTGTTCTAGCTGCCCGCAACGCCTTGAGATAGATGGAGGCCTGGCCGGGATTCGAACCCGGGTGCACGGATTTGCAGTCCGCTGCGTAGCCTCTCCGCCACCAGGCCCCATGGGACGGCCGCTGGGCTAACAGATGGCGCCGGGGGCTGCAAGCGGCGGCCCGAGCGCGGCCTCAGCGAGTAGGCGCCGGCTCCGGTCCGCCGAGTTCGCGCTGGAAGAAGGCGAGGTAGGTGCGCCAGAGCTGGGTCTCGCGCGGCGGGGTGCGGATGCCGTGCCGCTGTCCGGGGTAGAGCATCAGGTCGAACGGGGTGGCCAGCGCCTGCAGCCGGTTCATCACGGCGATCGAGTTGGCGAACAGCACGTTGTCGTCTGCCATGCCCTGCATCAGCAGCAGTCGACCCGACAGATGGTCCAGGCGCGGCAGGTCGGCGCTCTCGTCGTAAGCCGCGGCGCGCAGCTGCGGCAGGCCCATGAACCGCTCGGTGTAGTGGGTGTCGTACAGCCGCCAGTCGGTCGGCGGTGCGCCGGCCGCGCCCGCCCTGAACCCCGCGCCGAGCTCGGAGAGCAGCCGCAGCGTCATGTAGCCGCCGTAGGACCAGCCCGTCACGCCGATGCGCGCCGGATCGACATAGGGCAGCGCGCGCACGAACTTCAGGCCCTGCACCTGGTCCTGCACCTCCACCCCGCCGAGATGGCCGGCGAGCGCTGCGGCGAACACCGCGCCGCGGTTGGCGCCGCCGCGGTTGGCGAGCTGGAACAGCACGAAGCCCTTCTGAAGATAGAGCTGTTCGGTCGGGCTGCGCCAGTTGGCCCGCACATCCAGCGAATCGGGGCCGCCGTAAACCTCGACGATCGCCGGGTAGCGCTTGGCCGGGTCGAAGTCGTGGGGCTTCAGCAGGGCGTAGTAGAGCGGCGTCCTGCCGTCCGCGGCCATCAGGGTCCCGAACTGCGGCGTCACGTGCTGGTCGAGGTAGGGGAAGTAGGGGTGGCCCGGGGCCAGCCGGTTCTCCTCGATCCAGCGCCGCCGCGTCCCGTCGATGGCGTAGAGCGCGGTGCGGGGCGGGGTGGCGGGGTCGGAATAGGTGGCCACGAACCCCGAGGCGTCCTTGGCCAGCGTCGCCTCCCACCAGCCATGGCCGTGGGTCAGGGCGACCGGCTCGCCGGGCGTGCGATAGGAGACGGCGTAGAGCTGGTGCTCCAGCGGGCTGTCCTTGGACGCGACGAAGTAGGCCAGGCCCCGCCCTTCGTCCACGCCCTCCAGCCCCGGCCCGGAGGCGCCGGCGGCGGCGGTGCGGACCGCTGCGGGCCAGTCGCCGTGGGTCACCTGGCGCACCAACCGCCCGTCGCGGGTGAACAGATAGAGGTGGCTGAAGCCCGAGCGCTGCGACGTCCACAGGAAGTCGCCGTCCTTCAAGGGCTTGAAGTTGTCGTTGAGGTCGATCCAGGGCTGGCCGGTCTCGGTCTCGATCACGCGGCTGGCGCCGGTCGCCGGATCGACCGACAGCAGGTCGAGCCGGCCCTGGTCGCGGGTCTCGCGCTGGACGTACAGGGTGGCGCCATCGGCGGACCAGTCCACCCGCGCCAGATAGACGTCGGCGTCGGCGCCGAGGTCAACCTTCACCGGCGCCTCGCCGAGGGCGCCCGAGACGTAGAGCTCGACCCGGGCGTTGGGCCGTCCCGCGCGCGGATAGCGCTCCTGCGCCAGGGTGGAGCCCTCCGCGCTGATCTCCAGGCGCGGGATCAGGTCGACGCCGCTCTCGTCGACCTTCGTCCAGGCGATGCGGCGCTCGTCGGGCGCCCACCAGTAGCCGGTGAACCGCTCCATCTCCTCCTGGGCGACGAACTCAGCCACGCCATAGGAGACCGCGTCGTGGGCTGTGGGGGTGACCGCCTGCTCGCGCCGGCCGGCCAGGTCCATGACGTACAGGGTCTTGTCGCGCACGTAGGAGACGTAGCGGCCGTGCGGGCTGAAGCGGGCGTCGGTCTCGTCGCCAAGCGTCCGGGTCAGGCGCTGGACCTGCCCGCTCGCCGCGTCCGCCAGATAGAGGTCGCCGCCGGCGGGCACGAGGATGGAGCGGCCCTGCTCGTCCCACTTGTATTCGACGATCCCCTGGGCGGAGATGCGCTGGCGCTCGCGGCGGCTCTTTTCCGCCTCGCTCATCGCCGCACCGGCCGGGCTGACGGCGGACGCGTCGACGAGCCGCCGCGGCTCGCCGCCCTGCGCCGGCATGACCCACAGGTCCTGCACCGTGCGGTCCTCGGGCTTGGCGCGCAGGAAGGTGACGAGCCGTCCGTCCGGTGAGATCTGCACCCCGCGCGCAGTCGGCCCGGACAGGTCGGGCGCGGCGAACACCCGCTCGGGCGTCAGCTGTTCGGCGTGGACCGCGGAGGCGAGGCTGAGCGCCAGGAGCGCGGCGAGGAGCAGGCGGGACATCGAGACTCCGCTGGAAGGGTCGGCTGGACAGTGCCCGCGGCCAGGGTCCTGCGCAACGCGCGCGATGGTCGCTCTGATGTCCTCCCCCGCTTCGCAGGAGGAGATAAGTCAGGCCGCATCTAAGCCGCCAGCCTCCGCGCCGCCAGCCAGCCCGAGAGGCGGGCGTTCACCGCATCGGGCGCTTCCTGCTGCACCCAGTGCGACACGCCGGGCAGGCGCTCCAGGGTGAAGTCGTCGACCAGGGGGCCGTAGCCTTCCGTCAGCTCCAAGCCGAGCGCGGTGTCCGCCTCGCCCCAGATCATCAGGGTCGGCGTCTGGATGCGCGGCCACTCGCGCGCCGGTCCGCCACGGCCGACGTTGGCGCGGTAGTAGTCGATCATCGCCTTCATGGCGCCGGGCTTGACCGCGTTGTCGCGATAGACGTCGAGCACCTGCGGCGGGAAGGCCGACCTGTCCGCCGCCATGCCCAGGAACGCCTGCTCCACCGCCTTCGCGCGGCCTGCCGTCATCACCGCCTCCGGCAGCCAGGGCAGCTGGAAAGCCGCCATGTACCAGGAGCGGCGGCGCTGCGCCCAGGAGTGGCGCATCGCGTGGGCGAACACAGCCGGGTGGGGTACGTTCATGACGACCAGCCCCTCCAGCGGGCGCGCCTGCCGCATCGCGAAGCTCCAGGCGATCATCGCGCCCCAGTCGTGGCCGACGAGCAGTCGGCGGCGCGCGCCCAGCGCGTCGAACAGGGCGGCCGCGTCCTCGATCAGCGCCTCCAGCCGATAAGCCTGCCGCCCGTGCGGGCGGTCGCTGTCGCCGTAGCCGCGCAGGTCCGGCGCAACGGCCCGCCACCCCGCCGCCGCCAGGGCGGGGAGCTGGTGGCGCCAGGAGTACCGGCTCTCCGGAAAGCCGTGCAGGCACAGAGCCACCGCGTCGCCCTCCCCCGCCTCGTCCACGGTGAAGCTCAGCCCGTTGGCCTGGACGCGGCGGCTCGTCGGCGAGGCGGTCATGGACTGCGAGCTCCTGCGGACCGGCGGCGCGAGAGGTCCTCCGGCCAACGTGCGCCCATACGGCTCCGGCGTGAAGCCGGCGGATCAGGAACGGCGGGTAAGCGGTCGTCCTTAGGCGGCCAGACCGGATTGACGGCCATCGCAAGTTGAGGAAGATGGCCGCCGGGGACCGGGGCCGGGGACATGTTCGAGGGGTTGAAGCGCGGAGCGATCACGCTCGCGGGCGCAGCGCTCGTGCTGGGCTTTGGCGGCGGCTATCTGGCCGCCCGCGTCGCGCCGCCCGCGTCCCGTGCGCCGGGCGCGCCGGTCGGCTTCGCCTGGCCGTTCTTCGGCCATC
>CAXTUT010000124.1:0-6824 GCA_964247465.1 uncultured Caulobacteraceae bacterium
GATCATCTGCGGTCGCGCTTGAACCGCACGGCGCCGGCCTGCAGCGCTGAACCCCAGGCGGCGGCGCCGGCGTCCTCTTCGGAGTCGTCGGCGGGTCCCTGCGGCAACCGCCCGGCGACGCCGCGCAGGGCGAGCCAGAGCTGCACGTTGAAGTGCGCCAGGGTGCGCAGCGGACGTCGGCGATCGGTGACGTCCCAGCCCGCCGCTTCGAGCAGTTGCACCTGGACAGGGAGCGGCTTGCGCTCCGCGCCATCCCAGCCCGCCGGGCGGACGACCGCCTCCGCCTCGTCGGCCGTCAGTCCGAACAGCGCCGTCGAGCACTGGTCGAGCTCGGGATAGTGCGCACGCGCATCGGCGTCCGCGAGGCGCGGCGTCATGAGCGCGCTCCGCTCCAGCGCCGCCATGCCGGGAAGATCGATCAGACGTCTCAAGAGGGCCTCGCAGGCGCGGCGCCGGGCTTGAAGCCTCGAGCGAAGGCGCACTTGCGTGCTAAGTCATCCGCCGCCCGCGCTGTCAACGTCTGGCCAAGCGCTTGCGAGCGCGAGAGGGTGAGACCGCATGCTCTTCGCCGCCCTCGCCAGCCTTCTGAGCCTTTCGGCGGCGCCTCCACCGGCGGCGACGATCGTGGCCGCACCGACCGCTCCGGCCGAGCCGCAGTGGTCTGTGACCGAGCCCATCGTGGTGACGGCGCCCAGCCCGCGCCTGTGGAAGCTGGTGCGCGGCGGCTCCACCGTCTGGGTGCTCGGCGACATCGAGCCGCTGCCAAAAGGATTGAGCTGGAACAGGGCGCCGCTCGCCCGCGTCATCGAGGGCGCCGACCGGGTGCTCCTCCCGCCCGAGGGGTTCAGCGGCGTGCTGGAGGCGTTGAACGCGCTGGCGCGATCGCACCTGGCCGGCGGCGCCACGCTCGATGCGACCCTGCCGCCCGATCTTGAGGCGCGCTATCGCGCGGTGCTGGCCCGGCTCGGCCGCAACCCGAACGCGGTGCGGCGCGACAAGCCCGCCTGGGCGGCGCTGTTCCTGGAGCTCGACTTCATCCGCGCGCCTGGCGTCGACACATCCGAGCCGCTCGGAACGGTCGCGCGCATCGCCCGGGACAAGCACGTCCGCGTCCAGCGCGTGGCGTCCTACAAGGCCGCAGGCGTGCTCGGCGAACTCGTCAGCCTGCCCGAGGGGGAGAGCGAAGCAGTCCTCTCGGACGCAATCGCCGGGATCGACTACGGCCTGGACCATGTGGCCGCCGCGGGCCGAGCCTGGGCGGTGGGCGATCTTCGCACCGTGCGCGCCAACATCAGCCCTGCGGAGACGCCGCTCGCGGTCTTCCTGCACACGCCCATGGGGCAGCGGCTCGGCGCGCGGAGCGTGGACGACACCACCGCCGCGCTCCGCTCGGCCCTGGCCAAGCCGGGAACCACGGTCGCGGTGATGCGGCTCGGCGCCCTGGTGCAGCAGGGCGGCGCCCTGGACCGCCTGCGAGCGGAGGGCGTCTCCATCACCGAACCGCCCCTGTAGGCGCGCGCCGGTAAGAGCGTCAAAGTGGGCGATGACGACGGCGTTTTGCACCTGCTAAGGTCCAGGCATGCCCGCTCGCCAACACCTTCTCGTCCCGCTGCTCATGGCCGTGCTGTCGATGGTCGTCGTGGGCTCGACCCAGGCTCAGACGCCCGCCCCAGGCGGCCCGTCGCCATACGCCCACACCCAGTCGGTGGACGACAGCTTCGCCCGCGACCCGGCCCAGCCGCTGGATGAGACCTACACCCAGCTGATCCACCGCTATACGACCGATCCGCAGTTCAGCTCGCCGCTGGTGGACTATCTTCCTGCGTCATCGACCGTGCCGACGCCGATGAAGACGCTCGGCGTGATCGCCGGCGCGCCGGACGTGCTGCCGTATGCCGAGGATGTCCACAAATACTTCCGTCTGCTTGCGGCCAGCTCGCCGCGGGTGAAGGTGGTCTCCATCGGCCGCTCCGAAGAGGGGCGCGAGATGATCGCGGTGGCCATCGCCGACGAGTCGCTGCTGAACGACCAGAAGGCCAACGACGCGCGGCTGGCCCAGCTGGCCGACCCGCGCACGCTCGGCCTGGACGACGCCAAGGCGAAAGCGCTCATCAAGCAGTCCTTTCCCGTCTACTACATCACTGGAACCATCCACTCGACAGAGACGGGCGCGCCCACGGCGCTGATGGAGATGGCCTATCGGCTGGCGGTCGACGACTCTCCCTACATCAAGTATATCCGCTCGCACATGATCGTGCTGATCACGCCGGTGGTGGAGGTGGATGGGCGCGACCGCATGGTCGACATCTACAACTGGCACAAGGCGCATCCGGGCGAGCAGTGGCCGCGGCTGGCCTACTGGGGCCACTATGTCTCGCATGACAACAACCGCGACGCTATGGGCATGACCCTGGCGCTGACGCGCAACGTCTTGGACACCTACCTCGGCGAGCACGCCCAGGTCTTGCACGACCTGCACGAGTCGGTGCCGTTCCTCTACGACAACACGGTGGGCGACGGTCCCTACAACGCCTGGATCGATCCCATCCTGGCGGACGAGTGGGCCGAGCTCGGCTGGAACAATGTGGCGCAGATGCAGGGCTTCGGCATGCCCGGCGTGTTCACCCACGGCGACTTCGACACCTGGAGCCCGGGCTACCTCATGTTCCTGGCGGCCATGCACAACGGGGTCAGCCGGCTGTACGAGACCTTCGGCAACGGCGGCGCGGACACGGAGAAGCGCATCCTGGACCCGGAGGACTACAGCCGCACCTGGTATCGGCAGAACCCGCCGCTGCCGGTGGTGACCTGGTCGCAGCGCGACAACAACAACTACGAACAGTCGGCGCTGCTGTCGACCTTGTCCTACTACTCCCACCACACCGAGCACTTCCTCGACAACTTCTATCTCAAGAGCAAGCGCTCGGTGCAGAAGCCGAGCCTGGGCGGCCCCGCCGCCTACGTGCTGCCGGCGAGCGAGGCGGAGGCGAACCGCCAGATCCAGCTGCTGCAAGTCCTGAAGCTCCAGCATGTGGAGATCAGCCGCCTGACCCAGGCCCGCACCCAGGCGGTCCCGGCGATCAAGCGCGGCGACCCGCCGACGAGCGAGACCCTGCCGGCGGGAAGCCTGGTGGTGCGCATGGACCAGCCGTATTCGCGCATCGCCGATGCGCTGTTGGATCGCCAGTATTGGGCCCCGGACGATCCGCAGAAGCACGCCTACGACGACACCGGCTGGTCCTTCTCCGAGCTGTTCAACCTCAAGGTCCTGCGGGTGACCGATCCGGCCATCCTCAAGGCCCCGATGGAGCGGTTGACCGATCCGACGGTGCTTAGCGGCATGCTGCGCGGATCGGGCGGCGTGGTGGCGATCAGCAACACGGGCCAGAGCTCGCTGCTGCCGCTCACCTTCGCTCTTCGTCCGGCGAGGATCGCGGTGGCGGACGCGCCTTTCGAGGCGAGGGGCCAGCACTTCGCGGCCGGAACGCTGCTGATCTCCAATGCGGATGACACCCGCCTAGCCGACGCGCTGAAGCGCTTCTCCCTGAACGGGCAGCGGCTGGGCGCCATGCCCGGCGTGGCCACCCATCCCGCCGCGACGCCCCGGATCGCCTTCATGCACACCTGGCTCAGCACCCAGGCGGAAGGCTGGTGGCGGCTGGCCTTCGACAAGGCGGCCGTGCCCTACGCCTACATCAGCACCCAGACCGCGGCGGCGGAGCCTGACCTGAAGGCCAAGTACGACGTGATCGTGTTCGCGCCCGTGGGCCATACCTCGTCGCAGGACATCCTGGACGGCGTGCCCCGCTACGGCAACGCCCTGCCCTGGAAGACGACGGCGCTGACGCCTAACATCGGCAAGCTGGACTCGACCGACGACACCCGTCCGGGCCTGGGCGCCGACGGCCTGGCGCACCTGAAACGGTTCGTGGAGCAGGGCGGCCTGCTGATCGCCAGCGAGGACACCGCGCAGTTCGCCATCGAGACCGGCCTCGCCCCCGGCGTCTCCGTGGCGCCGACGGGCGAGGCGCGGGTGGTGGGCTCGGTGCTGGACTCCGTGGTCGTCGATCCCGCCAGCGCTGTGGCCTACGGCCTGGGGCCGCGCCTGCCGGTGCTCAGCTCCGAGGGCCTGGCGTTCAACGTCAGCGACACCGTGGGCGAGCGGGGCGGCCGCACGCTGATGGACCCCTACGCCGACCGCCCGACGGGCCGCGGTTCGCTGGAGGACAGCGACACCGTGCAAGGGCGCGGACCAACCGCGCCGGAGCCCTTGCCGAAGCCGAAGCCTTGGGAGGCCAAGCCGCTGAACGAGGATCAGGCCCGCGACAACCCGTCGGTCATCCCGGCGGACCAGCGCCCCGACGTCATCCTGCGGTTCGCGGACGCCAAGGACCTGCTGCTGTCCGGGCTGCTGGACAAGCCCGGCGCCATCGCCGAGCACGCCATCGTGGTGGACGCCCATGTGGGCGCGGGCAACGTGCTGCTGTTCGCCAACCTGCCGATCTATCGCGGCGAGACCTTCGGGACCTACCCGCTCGTCTTCAACGCCATCCTGAACTTCGATCACCTGCATCCGGCCGCGAAGGCGCGCTGATCGTCCTGCGACTTCGCTAGGCGGAGTTCAGGCCGATCGCCGGTCTGGACCCTGTGCGAGACCCTCCGAGCGCGTGTCGCCGACCGGTGCGGCCGGCTTGATCGGCTACAAGATCGTGCCCGAAAATCGAGTTAGGTCGGGCTATGGATCGGGATCAGGCGCGTCCTGAGGCGACGACGATGGGATCGCGCGTCGGCCGCCACGCTCACATCCAGTCCTTCCACTTGAACCAGGCCAGCGGGATGAGCGTGGTGACCAGGATCAAGGCCAGGGCGAAGGGGTATCCGTAGCGCCAGCTCAGCTCGGGCATGTATTTGAAGTTCATGCCGTAGAGGCCGACAACCATCACCGGCGGCACCCCCACCACCGAGGCGATGGTCAGCACTTTGACCACGTCGTTCTGCTCGATGCTGATGAAGGCGGTGGCGGCGTCCTGCAGCAGCTGGACGCGGGAGAGCAGGTTCTCCTCGTACTGCTCCAGCGAGGCGATGTCGGCGCGCACCGCGGCCAGGCGGTCGTGCACGGTCGCGTCGATCCAGTCCTTGCCCCGGTCGGCGGCGAACTGGGCGATGCGGGCCACGCACACCAGCGTGTAGCGCACCTTGCTCATCCGTTCGCTGGCGCGGCCGATCTCGGTCATCATCTGGCGCAGCAGCGCGGTGTCGCGTGAGAGGCGGTGGCGCGGCTTGCCGGCCTTGTCGTGAGCGTGGAAGATGGCGTGGGAAGCCTTGTCCAACTGGTCGGCGCAGACCTCGAAATGATCGGCGGCGCGGTCCACCACCTCCTCCAGCAGCCGGGCGAAGACCTCCGGCGCGGGTGCGCGCTCGGCGCCCTGCAGCTCCGACGTCACCGTATCGAAGACTGCTGAGGCGGCGAAGCGCACGGTGAGGCAGACCTTTCCGGTCAGCACGAAGCCCGCGGGGGCAGAGGCCAGCACGCCATCCTCGCCGCGCGTCAGGAGCGGCGTGCTGAGATAGAGCGCGCCCTGCGCCACGCGCACCCGGCTCGACGCCTCGATCTCGCCGAGCTGCGCACGGGTAGGCACGCGCAGGCCAAGGGCGCGCTCCACGGCGGCGACCTCCTCGGGCGAAGGATCCTGCAGGTCGACCCAGGTGCGCCCGTCCAGCTTCAGTGCGGCCAGGTCCTGGGGCTTGATCCGGCCGGGATCGGGATAGACCTGCAGCATGGACGCCCTCGCTTGTGCCCTACGCCCGCTGCGGCGTAGACGCGCTGTGGATTGGGTTAGCGGGAGAGACGGCCGTGCGACAGGACCAAGGCGCGGACACCCCGCCGCAGGGCGACAACCGGCGCCCGGCCTTCGCCACCCGCGCGGTGCACGGCGGCCAGCGTCACGACCCGTCCACGGGCGCTGTGATGACGCCGATCTACGCCACCTCCACCTACGCCCAGGCCTCGCCCGGCGTGCATCAGGGTTTCGAGTACTCGCGCAGCCACAACCCGACCCGCTTCGCCTTCGAGCGCGCGGTGGCGGACCTGGAGGGCGGGGTGGCGGGCTTCGCCTTCGCCTCCGGGCTGGCGGCCATCTCGACGGTCTTGGAGCTGCTGGACGCCGGCGACCACCTGATCGCCTCCGACGACCTCTACGGCGGCACCTTCCGCCTGCTGGACAAGGTGCGCCAACGCTCGGCCGGGCTGCAGGTCAGCTTCGTCAACCTGTCGGACCTGGACGCGGTGCGCGCGGCGATCCGGCCGAACACCCGGCTGATCTGGGTGGAGACGCCGACCAACCCGATGCTGCGCCTGGCCGACCTGGACGCGATCGCCGAGATCGGGCGCGAGCGCGGCGTGATCACCGCCGCCGACAACACCTTCGCCAGCCCGTACTGCCAGCGGCCGCTGGAGCGCGGCTTCGACATCGTCATGCATTCGGTGACCAAATACATCAACGGCCACTCCGACGTGGTCGCGGGCGCGGTAGTCGTGCGCGAGGCGGCTTTGGCCGAGCAGGTGCGCTTCCTGCAGAACGCGGTCGGCGCCATCCTCGGGCCCTTCGACAGCTTCCTGGCGCTTCGTGGCGTGAAGACGCTCGCCCTGCGCATGGAGCGCACCTGCGCCAACGCCCTGAAGATCGCCCACTGGCTGGAGGCGCGCTCGGGCGTGGCCAGGGTCATCTACCCCGGCCTGGAGAGCCATCCGCAGCACGCGCTGGCCGCGCGCCAGATGAGCGGCTACGGCGGCATCGTCACCGCGGTGCTCGACGCCGACCTGG
>CAXTUT010000125.1:0-6681 GCA_964247465.1 uncultured Caulobacteraceae bacterium
TACGGCGGCTGGTACATCGTCGCCACCATTCCCAACGACATCGAGAAGGGCATGGTCGCGCCGTACGACGTCTACACGCCTCGGCGCGACGGCTTTATTCGAGAGGACTTCTACTTTCGGAAAGGCGGTTTCGCACAACCCCGGCGCCACCTCACGACCCACGACGAGGTGCAGCCGAACACCGGGAACGCGTCGTGGAAGGTCCAGCTGATCTGGCCCGTCAAGCTGCCGTTCCTCCTTGTCCACGTGGACGACGATTATCGCTTCGCCCTGTTCGGCGAGCGGGGACGGGATCTGGGGTGGATCTACGCCCGCGAACCGCAGCTTTCCGACGCCGATTATCTCAGGCTGAAGGCGAAGTTCGCCGCGGTCGGCTACGACCCGATGAAATTCAGGAAGATCGTGCAATCCGCCGACCAGATCGGCAGGCCCGGCTTCTGGAGCGACGGCCTGAAACCGGAGGGCTGATGGCCCGCATCGTTTTCGCTTAGCGGAACGGCTCGACGTTGCGGTGTCTCAGAGCCGCCTTCGGCGTTGGTGTCGATCATGGCCGTCGATCGAAGGACGCCCCGGGAGCGGGCGTACGGCCGCTACGACGCCCGCGTCGAGAGGATTGGACAAGGCCAAAGCCATGGACAGGATGCTTGCCTATGCGTCCCATTCGCTCCTGCTCCACTTCTCGGGCGAGGAGGGTGACGGGGTTTTGGCGGTGAGGGCCGCGCTCGCCAAGACGCGCGGGCGCATAGAGCGCTTCGACCCGGACCTGATGAGCGGTGAAGCGGACTCCATAGCTAAGTCTCCCGTGTTCCGGCCGCTCGTGATGCTGATGTAGTTTCACACGGCTTTCCTGAGCCACCGGGGCAGGAAACGCCGTAAACATGGCTCGAGAGAGAGAAACGCGCCGGAAATCTAGTTTTCCTTCGTTTTGTCGAAGGCCTAACGCCTGGACGGAACGATTACGCAGGGGCTCGCTTCAGTCAGGGTGGCGCGATTGCGTCGGAGACGACCCGCGTGCCTGTCATCACCATCCCACGTTTGATCCTATCGCTCCTGTCCTGGGCCGTCCTGGTGGCCGCGATCTACCTGGTCTGGAGCTGGGGACGCGGACATGTCGTTGTCGATGACCATGCCGTCCGCCACCATGTCCACGGCGCAGCATGGCGGCTTTACGCTGGTGCGGCGCTTCTCGCCTGGAGCTTCCTTGGGCGCTTCGTCGTGCTGCTCTTCATGCCCGCCGGCAAAGATGAGCCGCGGGAACAGCGAGCCGAGGGCCGCATGGTCCAGGCGCCGGACGGATCGTCGCTGCGGGTGGAGAGCTTCGGCAATCTGCAGGGCCCGACCCTCGTCCTGACCCACGGCTGGGGCCTGAACTCGACGGCGTGGTGGTACACCAAGAAGGTGTTGGGCCAACGCTTCCACTTGGTCACGTGGGACCTTCCAGGCCTCGGTCGTTCCAAGCCGCCGACCGACGGCAAGATCACCATCGACCGTTTTGCGGAGGCGCTCGGAGCGGTCGTTCAATCCACAGGTCCTGGACCCGTTGTCCTGGTCGGGCACAGCATCGGCGGCATGACCACCCAGACCTTTTGGCGCACCTGCCCGCAGCCGGTGAAGGAGAAGGTGGCGGGTGTGGTCCTGGTAGACACGACCCATGAGAACCCGATTATGACGATGTGGCTGAGCCCCATCTGGCAGGCTCTGCGGTGGCCTCTCATCGAGCCCATGATGTGGCTGACCGTCGCCCTGTCACCGCTCATGTGGCTGTCCAGCTGGCAGGGTTATCTGAGCGGATCCAATCAGATCGTCATGCGGCTGACCGGCTTTGGGCGGTTCGCAACCCGCGGCCAGGTCGACTTCACCGCCCGGCTCGCCTGCAAGGGCTCACCCGGCATTCAGGCCAAGGGCAACATGGCCATGTTCAGGTGGAAAGCGACGGAAGTCGCACCCACTATTCCGGTGCCCATGATCGTGCTCACCGGTTCGAAGGACATCGTCACACTGCCAAGCGCCGGCCGCACGATCGCGAACGCTGCACCAAGTGGACGGGTCATCGAGATCGATGGCTGCGGACACATGGGCTTCATGGAACGAGCCGAGGCGTACAACGAGGAAATTGCACGTTTTGCTGAGGTCGTTCTCAGGCCAACGGCTCCGGTCTTGGCGATTTAAGCAGGTCGGCACGCTCTGCAACGAGTTCCTGCTGACGGTTCGCGACTCAGTATTGTGGTTCTAGCGGGCGGAGATGGGCGGGCGCCTCACCCAAGCTCCGCGCACTAACGGAACATGATCTGATCTCCAGCTTCGACTAAAAGGTCGCTGCCCGCGCAGTGCTGCGGCGTGAGCTAGGGTATCAGCCCTTCTATGAAGGCATCCCCCGCGCGGCTGCGATAGCGTTCCTTGTGACGAATCAGGCGGAAGCTTCGTTCGCCGAGGAGGAATGAAACCGGCGTAAGCCGGCCGGCGGCGATCGCGGCTGCGGCGACACTCTCGGACAGGGCTGTGGCGCCTGCGCCCGCTTCGGCGGCGGCCAGCACGGCCTCGTTGGACGGCAGGATCATGGCGATGGGTAGCGCGGCGGGATCGACGCCTACGGCCGAAAGCGCAGCCTCCAAACTTGATCGCGTACCGGAGCCAGCCTCGCGCAGCACCCAGGGCGCGCCGGTGAGGTCCTTCGCTCGCAGCCTACCCCTCGACGCCCAGGCGTGTCCCGGCGGAACGAGGATCACCAGACGGTCCGAGCCGACCCGCTGTTCGCACAGGGCGGGCTCGTCGATCTCGCCCTCGACGAAGCCGAGTTCGGCCGATCCCTCCAGCACCGCCCGCACCGCCTCCCGCGTGTTGCCGACCGACACGTCCAGCTCGACGCCGGGGTGCTGCGCGTGAAAGGCGACCAGGCGCCTCGGCAGCCAATAGCTGGCGATGGTCTGGCTGGCGAAGAGGGCGAGCCGACCGCGTCTGAGCGCGCCCATGTCGGTCAGGGCGGCCTCGGCGGCCTGAGCCCGCGCCAGGACGGCGCGGGCTTCCGGCAGGAAGCTCCGCCCCACCGCGTTCAGCATCACTCCGCGGCCGACCCGGTCGAAGAGGCGCACGCCGTGTCGTTCCTCCAGGGCGGCGATGGCGTTGCTCATCGCCGATTGCGTCAGGTTCAGCGCGCGGGCGGCGGCGGTGACGTGCTCGCGCTCGGCGACGGCGACGAAGATGCGAAGCTGCTCGAGGGTCACGCAATCAATCTCCTCAGCGGATTGAAACAACCCTTATTATTCGTTGGAATGCGGATGAGCGGAAGCGCAACGTTGAGCCTCGATGCGAGGCGAGCCCATGGCCCTGATCACCCTTCCTCATGCGGGCGTTAGCCTGCCTGGTTCTCGCGCCGGTCACCTTGACCGACTTGGAGAGGCGGTCCGGCAGGTCTTGCCGGGCGTGGGTCTCTGCATCGCGGTGACGCTCGCCGCCAGCCTGCTGCAGGGACTGGAGCACCGCCTGTTCGGCCGAGCGTGGCTGGAGAGTTTGGTGCTGGCGATCCTGGTCGGCGCGGTCATGCGCACGGCTTGGACGCCGGGCGAGCGGTGGCGCGTAGGCGTGGACTTCAGCGCCAAGATCCTGCTGGAGATCGCCGTCGTGCTGCTGGGCGCCTCGGTCAGCGCGGCGACCATCCTATCCGCCGGCCCGGCGCTGCTGGTCGGCATCGCCGCGGTGGTGACCACAGCGATCGCGGCCAGCTACGGCATGGGACGGCTGCTCGGCCTGCCGCACCGGATGGCTACGCTCGTCGCCTGCGGCAACTCCATCTGCGGCAACTCGGCCATTGCGGCGGTCGCGCCGGTCATCGGCGCTGACGGGGAGGACGTCGCCGCCTCAATCGCCTTCACCGCCATCCTGGGCGTCATCGCCGTGCTCGGCCTGCCGCTCCTAGGCGTCGCCCTGCACATGAGCGGCCTGCAGTTTGGCGCCTTGGCCGGGCTGACCGTCTACGCCGTGCCCCAGGTGCTGGCCGCAACCGCGCCGCTGGGCGCGACCGCGGTGCAGGTCGGCACGCTGGTGAAGCTGGTGCGGGTGCTGATGCTCGGGCCGGTCTGTTTCGTTCTGTCGCTGATCACCAGCCGGCTCCGCGAAGAGACCGACGAGCCCGCCCCGCACGTCACTGCCGGCGATCGGCCGCGCCCCGGCCATCTCGCCCTGCACAAGCTCGTCCCCTGGTTCATCGTGGGCTTCCTGCTGATGATCGCAGCGCGGTCTCTTGGCCTGATCCCAACCGCGGCGCTGGCGCCGGTCGCACAAGCCGCGAGCCTCCTGACCGTGATCTCCATGGCCGCGCTGGGTCTCGGGACCGACATGCGGGTGGTGGCCAAGGCCGGCGGGCGGGTCACCGCGGCGGTGGTGCTCTCCCTGGCGGTGCTCGGCCTGATCAGCCTCGGATTAGTCCACCTGCTCCGTCTTGCTTGAAGGTGAGAGGGGCGACAGCGTCGCGCCTCAAGCCGCCGTACGGCCCACTCCGGCTATGCGATACGGATGGCCTACTCACCGGCGAGGACGTTGAGGCGTGATGGACGTCCGTCGAACTGTCATCTTGCTCGGGCATGCTCCAGCGCAGGCGACCGCGACCTGCGTTGCGCCTGGCGGCGGTTCGCAGGAGTGCGTGTGTGTGGCGGCTGGGCGAATCCAAGAGGTCGGGCGTGGATCGTCGTTCGGCGATCGCTGGTCTGGGGGTGGGAGTGGCGGGCGCCGCTGCACGCTCCGGCCGAGCCGCGTCGCCTGCAGCCGGCGCCAGCTTCAGCCATGGGGTGGCGAGCGGCGATCCGCTGGCGGACCGGGTCGTGCTCTGGACGCGACTGACGCCGGACGATGCGGCGGCCGCAAGCCCGCTCGCGGTCGGCTGGATGATCGCCGAGGACGAGGCGTTCGCCAAGGTGGTCGCGCGGGGGCGGGCGGCCACGGGACCCGAGCGCGACTACACGGTCAAGGTCGACGTCGACGGCCTGCAGCCTGGCCGTGACTACTGGTACGCCTTCCAGGCCGGCTCGCGGTCACCGGTCGGGCGCACGCGCACCCTGCCGCGAGGGCCGGTGGAGCGGTTGGCGCTGGCCTTTGTGACCTGCTCGCTCTACCCGAACGGCTACTTCAACGCCTTTGACCACATCGCACGCTCCGAGCACCTCGACGCGGTGGTGGAGCTCGGCGACTACATCTACGAGTACGGCGCCAAGCCGGAAGACTACGGCATGGAGAACGGCCGCCGCCTTGGCCGCATCCCAGAGCCGGCCCACGATCTCCTGACTCTCGCCGACTACCGCATTCGCTACGCCCAGCACCGCCGCGACCCCGACCTTCAGGCCGCGCATGCGCGAGCCCCCTGGATCAGCGTCTGGGACGACCACGAGGTCGCCAACGACAGCTGGCGCGGCGGCGCGGAGAACCACGACGAGAAGACGCAGGGCGCCTTCGACCTGCGCCGCGACGCGGCCATGCGCGCCTATTTCGAGTGGATGCCGATCCGCGAGCCCGCGCCCGGCCGGCCGCCGGAGGAGATCTATCGCTCCTTCGACTTCGGCGACCTCGCGAGCCTCACCATGCTGGAGACGCGGCTGACCGCGCGCTCCTACCAGCTGGAGTACAGCCGCGCCGGCGACATCCCCTTCATCGTCTACGACGCCAGCGATGCGAAGCGGCGCACGCCCGTGCGCGACGCCACGCTCACCACGCGCGTAAAGGCCGAGGCCGCCCTGGCGCCCGGAGGCAAGCCGCCCGCACCCTACGTCATAGGGCCCGACGTCGAGGCGATCGAAGCCTACGTCGCCGACCCCCGGCGCACCATGATGGGCCCGGCGCAGGAGGCCTGGCTCGCCGGCGCGCTGGCGCGGTCGGTCGCGGCCGGACGCCCCTGGCAGGTGATCGGCAACGAGGTGGTGATGGGCCGCTGTCGGTCGCCCAAGATTGCTGACGCGCTCGGGGCCGGCAATCTGGCCCGGCTGCTGGCGACCCTGCCGGCGGTCCGGCGCGCCGAAGCCGACAAGCTGATCGACGTGGCGAGCTACGACCAGCCCTTCGACCTCGATGGCTGGGACGGCTATCCGGCCGCGCGCGCCCGCTTTGATCGCATGGTGCAGGCGCTCGGCGGCGGCAACGTGGTGGTGGTCTCGGGCGACAGCCACGCCTTCTGGGCCAACCGGCTGCAGCCGGCCGGCGGCGGCCCGGTGCTGGCGCAGGAGTTCGGCACGAGCGCGATCACCAGCCCGTCCATCGCCGACGAGGCGGGCGGCCTCCAGCTCGGCGACGTCTTCACCGCCCAGAACCGCGAGGTCGCCTTCTGCGACCAGCTGGCCAAGGGCTACGTGCGGCTTGAGCTGACGCCGACAGCCGCTGTCGCGCGCATGATCGCGGTGGAGATCGACCGCAAGCCGTATCGCGCCCACGGGGGGGCGGCGGGGGGGGCGCCGCCGACGGCCGGACCGGGCGTCGGCCCCCTCCAGCGGCTCTGACCAAGCGGCCGTGACGTCCCGCCGCAGCCCTGCGGCGCCGCTTGTCTTCAGGCCGAAGCTTATCCGTCGCCGCGCTGTCATTTTACATGTCTAGACTGAAACATAGCGGGGTCACAGACGAACACGTCATCCGCCTTCGGATCAAGTTAACGAGCCGGAACTGACGCTGGCGTGACTTAGACTTCTTCTGTGTCATGACGATAGC
>CAXTUT010000126.1:0-6663 GCA_964247465.1 uncultured Caulobacteraceae bacterium
ATCCCACTCCAGCCCATGCATAGCGACCATGCCGGTATGGACGCCAAGGGTTAACCGCCATTTACGCGCTCACACCACGCTGCGACGGCTGGACGCAGCCGCGTGGCCGTAGGACAAGCCGGCCATGCCCGAGCCCGCCCTCACCGAACCTCAGCGGGACGCGCCGCCCCAGCGATATGACGTCGCCGTCGTGGGCGCGGGTCCTGCCGGCGCGGTGCTGGCGCTCGCCCTCGCCAAGGCGGGGCTGCACGTCGCCATCTTGGACACAGAGCCGCTCGACACCCGTTTGGCTGAGAGCTTCGACGGCCGTGCCTGGGCCATCGCCCACGCCAATATGCTGCAACTGCGCGCTCTGGGCGTCGCCGACGCGCTGGAGGCGGAGGGGCAGTCGGTCGGCTCCATCCTGGTCACCGAGGGCGACCGACCGTCCGCCGCGTCCGCGCCGCCGCGGCCCGGTTTCCTGCGCTTCGACGGCGCCGACATCGGCCAGGACACGGGCGGAGCGCCGGTCGCGCTGATGGTGGAGAACCGCCAGCTGCGCGCCACCTTGCACCGGGCGCTTGAGGAGGCCGGCATCACCGCCTTCGCCCCCGCGCGGGTCGAAGCAGCCACGCCCGGACCGGCTGAAACCGTCGTACGCCTGGCGGACGGCCGCGAGCTCATCGCGAGCGTGGCCGTGGCCGCCGATGGCCGCGGCTCGCGGCTGCGCACGGCGGCCGGGATCGGTGTGAACGGCTGGAGCTACGGCCAGATGGGCGTGGTCGGCACCGTCTCCCTCTCGGCGCCGCACGGCGGAGTGGCGCAGGAGTTCTTCATGGGCGGTTCCGCGCTCGCCGTCCTGCCGCTGACCGAACAGCGCGCCAGCCTGGTCTGGGTCGAGCCGCTGGCCCGCGGCGAGGCGCTGCTGGCCGCCAGCCCCGAAGCCTTCGAGGCGCACCTGAACCGCCGCCTTGGCGAGGCGCTGGCGCCCGCCCGGTTGGTCGGCCCTCGCTTCGGCTATCCGCTGGGGCTGCAGATCGCCGAACGCATGACCGGGGACCGCCTGGCGCTGGTCGGCGACTCCGCCCACTCCATCCACCCCATAGCTGGCCAGGGCTTGAACCTGGGGCTGAAGGACGCGGCCGCACTGGCCGAGGTGCTGGCCGACGCCAAGCGGCGCGGGGAGGATATCGGCTCGCCCGGCGTGCTCGACCGCTACGCCCGCTGGCGCCGTCTCGACCGCGCCGCCTTCGCCTGGGCCACCGAGTTCTTCGTGCGCGTCTACAACTCCAACACGCCGCTGCTGCGCGCCGCGCGCACCACGATCACGGGCGCGATGAACCGGTTCACGCCCGTCAAGCGGCTGATGATGCTGGAAGCCGGCGGCTTCACCGGCGACACGCCAAGGCTGATGCGCGGCGAGGCGATTTAGGCTGCTTTGACGAGACAACGCAGCGTATCTGATGGAGGAAGCGGCCGCGGCTCTGAAGGCGTCGAGCCCGAGGAGCTATATATTTCGCGAAAGGGGTTCGGTCATGGACGCCTACAGGGTTGCTGACACAGAGGCTGACGTGCCCAGCCTGGTTGATCGCGCCGCCGCGGGCGAGCAGGTGTTTATCACGCGTGACGGACAACCCGTGGCCGAGTTGCGTCAGCTGAGCGCGCCAATCCATGCGACGGATGCGACGGATGTCTTCCTTGCCGGTTTGCAGCATATGCCGCCGAGCCCGGTCTCCTCTGTCGAGCTGCTGCGCCAGATGTATGAGGAAGACGATCTGGCGTGATTGTCTACTTCGACGCCAGCACGCTCGTTCCGCTCATAGCGCCGGAGAGCGCCAGCGCGGCTGTGGGCGCCCTGGTGATCGCAGCCGATACCTGCGTGATCAGCGACTTCGCAGCGGCTGAGGTCGCCTCGGCCATGTCGCGCCTCGTCAGAAGCGCCGGCTATCCCGGCCTGCGCGCACAGGCGCGTCTGGACGAGTTTGACGTCTGGCGCGCCGCGAAGGCCGTAGCGGTGACGCTGGTCTCGGAGGACGTGCGCGAGGCGACCTTGCTCGTTCGCCGCTTCGAGCTGATGCTGAGGGCGCCCGACGCACTCCACCTCGTGCTTGCCCAACGCTGCGGCGCAGCCCTTGCGACGCTCGACAAGCGCATGGCCCGCGCCGCTCAGGCCGTGGGGTTGCGCCTTGCGTCATTCTCCACCTGAACTCGTCGCCGCTCGTCCGATCGCTCGCTATTCCCGCGACGGCCTGCAGCGCTTAAATGGGCGCTTGGCCATCGCCGCCGCCGTCTCGCGGCCCGTCTCCACGTCTGGACTCCTGAATGCTCGGTTTCGCCAAGAAGCTCTTCGGCTCCTCCAACGAACGCAAGGTCAAGCAGCTGCAGGGCCGCGTGGCCGCCGTCAACGCGCTGGAGCCTGAGATGGCGGCGCTGTCCGACGACGCGCTGAAGGCCAAGACGCCGGAGTTCAAGGGCAGAATCGAGAAGGGCGAGACGCTGGACGCCCTGCTGCCCGAAGCATTCGCGGTGGTGCGCGAGGCGTCCAAGCGCGTGCTCGGCCTGCGCCACTTCGACGTGCAGCTTGTGGGCGGCATGACCCTGCACAAGGGCGGCATCGGCGAGATGCGCACCGGCGAGGGCAAGACGCTGGTCGCCACCCTGCCGGTCTATCTGAACGCGCTGGCTGGCCTTGGCGTGCACCTGGTCACCGTCAACGATTATCTGGCCACCCGCGACAGCGAGCAGATGGGCCGCCTGTACGCCTGGCTTGGTCTGTCCACGGGTCTGATCGTCAACGGGTTGTCGCAGCCGGAGCGCCACGCCGCCTACGCCAGTGACGTGACCTATGGCACCAACAACGAGTTCGGCTTCGACTACCTGCGCGACAACCTGACCTATGACGTGCGCGACATGGTCCAGCGCGGGCACAACTTCGCCATCGTGGACGAGGTGGACAGCATCCTGATCGACGAGGCGCGGACGCCTCTGATCATCAGCGGCCCGACCGAGGACCGCAGCGACTTCTACCGTACCGTCGACGCCCAGGTGAAGAGCCTGATCCAGGACGTCGAGACCTACGAGTACGACGAGAAGCAGAAGCAGATCCACCTGACCGAACTCGGCAACGAGCGGATCGAGGAGATGCTGGGCGCGTCCGGCGCATTGGCCCAGGACTCCGCTGGCCTCTACGACGCCGCCAACATCTCGGTGGTGCACCACGTCAACCAGGCGCTGCGGGCCAACATCATCTACCTGCGTGACCGGGACTACATCGTGCGCGCCGGCGAAGTCATGCTGATCGACGAGTTCACCGGGCGCATGATGCACGGGCGCCGTCTTTCCGAAGGGCTGCACCAGGCTATCGAGGCCAAGGAACACGTCGAGGTGATGCCGGAGAACCAGACGCTGGCGTCGGTCACCATCCAGAACTACTTCCGTCTTTACGCCAAGCTGTCCGGCATGACCGGCACCGCCGCGACCGAAGCGCAGGAGTTCGGCGAGATCTACAACATGGACGTGGCGGAGATCCCGACCAACCGTCCCGTTATCCGCATCGACGAAGACGACGAGGTCTATCGCACCGCCGCCGAGAAGAACGGGTCGATCTGCGCCACCATCGCCGACTGCTACGTCCGCGGCCAGCCGATCCTGGTCGGCACCGTCTCCATCGAGAAGTCCGAGCAACTGTCGGAGTTGCTGAACGCCTACGACTACAAGGTGGAGACGAGCCGCACGAAAAAGCCCGAGCACGCCGGCGCCGACGCCAAGGCGCTGGAGAAGCTCGGCGACGAGGCGTTCGACGTGACCTACGAGACCGGCCACGGCGTGCCGCACAACGTGCTGAACGCCCGCTTCCACGAGCAGGAGGCCTATATCGTGGCCGAGGCCGGGGCGCCGGGGAGCGTCACCATCGCCACCAACATGGCCGGGCGCGGCACCGACATCCAGCTCGGCGGCAACTTCGAGATGCGCATGCAGCGCTGGCGCGAAGAGCTGGGCTTCGGCGCCGAACCCACCGAAGAGGAGGTCCGCGCCAAGGAGGTCCAGACCAAGGCCGACATCGCCGCCGGGCGCGAGAAGACCCTGGCGGCCGGCGGGCTCTACGTGCTCGGCACCGAACGCCACGAGAGCCGGCGCATCGACAACCAGCTTCGCGGCCGCACCGGCCGCCAGGGCGACCCCGGCCACTCCAAGTTCTACCTGTCCTGCGAGGACGACCTGCTGCGCATCTTCGCCGGCGAGCGAATGGACGCGATCATGCGCACCTTCGGCTTGCAGCCCGGCGAGGCCATCACCCATCCCTGGCTGAACCGCGCCATCTCCACCGCCCAGCGCAAGGTGGAGGAAAGGAACTACGACGTCCGCAAGAACCTCCTGAAGTACGACGACGTGGTCAACGACCAGCGCAAGGCGGTGTTCGAGCAGCGCCAGGCCTTCATGGTCTCCGAGGACCTGTCGGAGTCCGTCGCCGAGATGCGCCAGGACACGGTGGAGGACTTCGTCAGCCTGTGCCTGCCGCCCAAGACCTACGCCGAGCAGTGGGACGCCGAGGGGTTGCGCGAGCGGCTCATGACCTATCTCGGCCTGGACCTGCCGGTGGTCGACTGGGTCGCCGAGGAGGGCGTGACGCCCGAGGACGTCCACACCCGCATCTCCGAGGCTGCCGACGCCCGCGCCGTCGAACGCGAAGCGCAGATCGGGGCCGAGCAGGCGAGGGGGCTCGAGAAGAATTTCATGCTGCAGATGATCGACATGCAGTGGCGCGAGCACCTGACCCATCTCGACCACCTGCGCCAGGTCATCGGGCTGCGCGGCTACGGCCAGCGCGACCCGCTGAACGAATACAAGAGCGAGGCCTACGCCCTGTTCGAGAAGCTGACGGTGGAGCTCCGCCAGAACGTCACCCGCTGGATGATGACGGTGGAGTTCCAGTTCCAGTCGCCGGACAGCTTCGGCGACATGGCCGGGGCGCCGACTCCCACCCCTCCGCGCCCGGACCGCATGTTCGAGACGCACCTCGACCCCACCACGGGCGAGAACGAGCGGGACGGCGCGGCGCTAGGCGCCGAAGGCGGCTTCATGGCCCCTGAAGTCGCCGAACGCCTGCCGCCCTCGGCCCTGCCCGCCGGCTGGGAAAAGACCGCCCGCAACGCCATGTGCCCCTGCGGTTCCGGCAAGAAGTTCAAGCACTGCCATGGCGCGTTGGCGTGAGGTAGACGGAGAGTTGCGGTAGGCTGAAGAAGACGATCAGCTCCATTACTAAGGGTGGTCGAGGCTGACCTGTAGAGATCGAGCTCAAATCCGCCGTCATCCTCCAACTTTTGTCCTAAGATGACGAAAGCCGCGCTAGTTGTCGTCCATTTCCGCTGTCATGAGATCGAGCCGCGGCCTACACGTTGGTGTGCCCTTAGCCGCCGCTCGGGAGAGTTAGTGGGGGAGCGCCCGTCGTCTAGTTCGGCGGTCATGGCGGCGAAGACCGGCGCCCACTCGTCCTGCTTTTTCTGGCGGAAGAGGCGCACGCTTGGATACCAGGGGCTGTCGGTGCGGCGTTCAAGCCAGCGCCAGTCGGAGGCGGCGCTGACGGCGAGCCACGCCGGGACGCCCAGGGCGCCGGCAAGGTGGACGACGGCGGTGTCGCAGCAGACCAGCAGGTCCAGGCCCGCCAGCGCCGCCGCGGTTTCGGCGAAGTCGCCCGCCTGGTACGCCTCGCCGAGGTCGGCGACGGAGAAGGGCGCGGCGGCCAGCTGCTCCAGCCCGTCGCCCTTCTGCAGGCTGATCAGGCTCACGCCCGGCTGCGCCAGCGACGCGAAGGCTGTGAGCGGGATGGAGCGGCCCTGCTCCACTTCGGATGTGACGTTGCCGCTCCATACGACCCCGACGCGCAAGACGCCCGGCGCGGCGGCGCCGTCGATCCGCGCGCGCCAAAGGGCCGCCAATACAGGGTCGGCGGACAGGTAGGGGATGGGACCAGGCAGGGCGTCCAGGCTGCGGGCGTAGAGGCGCGGCAGGCTGAACAGGGGCGCGCGGCAGGCGACGGCGGGCAGGCGCTCGCCCTCGGTGACGAAGGCGTCCACGCCGGGCGCACGTTCCAGCAGGCGGCGGAGCGGCGCGCGCGCCTGCAGCAACACCCGGCCGCCCTGCGCCGCGACCTGCGGCAGGAAGCGGACGCACTGGATGGCGTCTCCAAAGCCCTGCTCGGCGTGGACCAGGATGGCGGCCCCGCCGAGCGGTGAGCCGTCCCACAGGGGCGGGGTGAAGCGCGCCTCGTCGCGGATGCGGCCAGGGCGCTTCAGCCGCCATTCGTACTGGTCGAAGCCTTTGGCGTAGTCGCCGCGTCGCAGCCGCACCAACGCCTGGTTCCACTGCGCGTCGGCCAGCCCGGGGTCGAGCGCGATGGCGCGGGCATAGGCCGCGTCGGCCTCCTCGGCCTGGTTCTCGCGGAACAGCACAACGCCCAGGTTGCACCAGGCGCCGGCCATCTGCGGCCGGAGCGCGACGGCGCGGCGGAAGGCGGCCTCGGCCTCGGCGTGGCGGCGTTGGCCGACGTGGACGGAGCCCAGGGTGGACCAGGCCTCCGCCATCTGCGGATCGAGCGCGAGGGCGTGGCGGCAGGCGGCCTCAGCGTCGTCGAGGCGGCGCAGGTCCGCCAGGCACTGGCCGAGGTTGCTGTGCAGCGAGGCCACC
>CAXTUT010000127.1:0-6571 GCA_964247465.1 uncultured Caulobacteraceae bacterium
CGGTGAGCGTGACCTGGGCCTGCACGTAGCGACGATCCAGCCGCGCCGCGAACGTCGCCGGCTCGGCCGCTCGGCCGAGCCCGGCCTGCAGGGCGGCCAGACCCCGCCGCTCCGATGCGGCCGCCCCGGCCGAGGTGTCCGGCAGTTGCTCGTCGTATTCGGCCAGGCCCATGAAGCCGGCGTCGACCGGGCGGAAGGTGAAGTGGTGGGCCAGATAGGCGTCGACGAGGTCGCGCTCGGCGGGCGCGCTCACGACACGCTCGCACCGACCTTGACCCAGCGCCGCTCGAAATGGGCGCTGATGATGGCGTCCACGATCTCCTGGCTCTTGGCGCCGTCATGGAAGGTGCACTCTTCCGGGCGGTCCTCCAGGATTTCATCGGCGAAGAAGCGGACAAGGTTGCGGTAGTAGAGCTCCGGCCAGGGCGTGTTCAGGCTCGTGCCCGGCGGCAGGGCGCCGGGGGCGGGTTCGACGCGGCGGAACTCCACTGCATCGGGCGTGGCGAAGTGCAAGGTCTCGGCGACGCCGAATTCCGTGACCAGACGCGCGACCGCGGCGCCCTTGGACCCGTAGACACGGATCTCCACCCCCGGATAGTTGCCGACGGCCACGTAACTTGACTGCAGCAGGCCCTGGGCCCCGGCGGCGTACTCCACCAGCGCCATGGCCCCGTCCTCGACCTGGAACCGCTGACGACCCTCCAGGCCCCGCACCGCGCGTTCGGGTACGAAATTGCGCATGGTGCTGGCCACGAAGGCGAACTCGCCTCCGATCCAGCGCATCAGGTCGATCAGGTGCGAACCGTAGCCGATGATGGACGCGGGGATCAGCCGATCGCGCGGGGAGTCGACGGCGAACTGGCGCAGGGGAAAATCAGGGTCGAGGAACTGGGAGTTCTGCTCGAACCCGTGGATGTGGAAGATGTCGCCGAGCACGCCGTCGTCGATCCAGCGCCTGATCTGGCGGATGGCCGGCGAGTAGCGGAAGGTGAAGCCGAGCTTGGTCCGCACGCCGCGCGCAGCCGCACGCCGCGCGGCGTCGAAAGCGGGCTCAGCCTCGGTGTGCAGCGGCTTCTCGCAGAGCACGTGCTTGCCCGCGGCTATGGCGTCCAGGCTCAGGGGCAGGTGCGTATCGGTGGGCGTGCAGACATCCACCATCTCCACCCTGGCGTCGGCGAGGAGCTCGCGGTGATCGCTGTAGACGGCGCGCGCGCCGAACCGCTCCGCCATGGCGCGCGCCCGCTCCGGCTGCACGTCGCAGATGGCGACCAGCTCCACGTCCGGATGGGCCGCATAGCCCGGAAGGTGCGCCTTCTCCGCCCAGGTATGGGCGCCGATGAGACCGACGCCGAGCTTGCGGGTCATGATGCGCTCGCAGGGGACGCCGTCGCCAAGCTAGACGGCTCGCCGAACATCTCCAGGCTCTCGGGGCTGTGTACCTGACCGTAGAGGTAGGCGTTGAAGGCCATGCGATCGTCAGGGCCGACGCGCTCGCGCACACGCCGCACGCTCTCGTTGCCGGCGAAGTAGGAGGCGATAAACGGGCCGCGGAACGGGTGGGCCGCCATGCGCAGGCGCCCCTTGATCCAGGCCTCCTGGCCGCAGCCGACATGGCGGAGGTAGTCGGCCACCTGCGCGATGTCCTGGCGCTCTTCCATCAGGCGCCAGGCGGCGGTGGTCTGCACCGCGCTCTTCAGCGTGCGCAGCGCCAGATGGATTTCGTCGTCTTCGTCCTCGATCCAGTCGATCAGCTGAACGGCCTGGTCGCCGATGCCCTCCTGCACGCAGCCGGTGACCGCATTGGCCGTGCAGAGCAGCGCGTCGGCGTCCGAGCGGCCGGCCGCGACCTCCGCGTGAGTGTAGAGAAGCTGGGTTGCGTGACCGGGAAACACTTCGTGGCACACCAGGTGCTTCAGCGCCGCGCGCGTGAAGGCGTTGTCGACGTTGAGGTCCATGCGCCGCTCGGCGAAGCCGCAGCGCGCGGTGAACGGCGCGTCGTAGAGCGGGTTGAGCGCCATGTCGTAATCGCCGGTCTCGCAGATGAGCGCGTCCGTGCGCCTCTTGGCCTGGGCCATCAGCTCGCGGAACACGGCCCCCAGGTGCGCCGGATCGACGGTCCGCGCCGATTCCCACGCCTCGACCCGGTCGCGCAGGTCGCCGCGAGCGAAGCCGGCCTTCGCCAGGGCCCGCTCCAGCCGGTCGGACAGCGCCTCGATCACGTCGTCCGCGACCGGGCCGGGGTCGGCCCCCACAAGGTCTGAGACCTTCGTCGCGTAGCTCATCGTCTCGCCGGAGAACAAACGGGCGGCCGCCCGAAGCGAGCCGACCATGGCTCGCAGGAAGACGCCGCGGGCGTCGCGCGGCCAGTCCTCCGCGCGGGCGGACAGCGAATCGAGGTCGTCGAAGACTTCGGTCCATGCCTGATAGGTCTCGGGCGCAACGAGGCCGTCACCCATGTAGATGGGCACGAGCCCCTCCCCGTCGAGCAGGCTCTCGCCGCCCTGGCGGCTTCTTTCGAAGCGATCGAGACCCATGGTGACCGAGGTCACCCTACGCCCGAGGCTCTCGATCTTCGCCGTCATCCCAAGCATCCCGCACCCGGCGCCTATGACGCGCCTGCCCCGACGCTACGGTGGAAATGGCCATACGTCACGATTCAACGCTTCCTCGCCGCTCCGGACCGGGCGTTTATAGATGATCAGACTTCGGTAGCGGCTTAGAGCGGGACGCTACAGCGGCCGTAAGCCATACGCCCAACGCGACTGAAGCTTTCCGCCCGAAAGACCTCCGGAGCGGGAAGGCTTGTAAGGACGCGACTGCGAAAGAAGACGCGAACTCATGTCGCGGTCGGCCGCAGTCGGTCGTAGTTGCGGTGAAACAGCGCCACGGCCGCCTCGACTCCCAGACGGTCGATGCTGGCCATTACCCATCCCCGCGCCCAGGGGAAGGGCCGCCCAAGTCCTTCGGCGACCAGCTCCGCCCCGAGTTCGGGGGTCGTGGCGAGATGAATCGAGCCATCGAGATGGATGTGACCGAGTTCGTCTGCGCCGACATAGAAGTCGGCTCCGTCCACCCGGCTCTGGTCCGAGAAATGCCAGTGGATGGTCGCCTCAACCTCCGGCCAAGCGGCTACCGCGTCGGCGACCGCCTGGAAGCGCCCGACGAGTGCAGGCGGCGGGGCCAGCGGGCCCTTGGCCTCACGGGGAAGCGTGGAGAGCGCTTGCTTTGTCATAGTGGCCTCGTGTCTCTTGTATCGATGTTTGACGGTGGAAGGACTGGGACGCGCTACGCAAGCTTGATCGAACCGAAATCCATGTTCTTCAGGTCCTCGATGAGGCCGGGCCCTTCTGGCTCCCAGCCGAGCCTCTCGCGGGTCAACGCGCTTGAGGCCGGCAGGTCCATGCCGGCGAAGGGGCCCAGCCAGCCGAAATGGTCCATCGCCTCCTCGACCGAGAGGGATCGGACCGGCAGGCCCAGTCCCTCGCCGATCATCTCAGCGATCTCGCGCACCGATACGCCTTGCTCTGCGACCGCGTGCCAGCGCGCGCCTGGCTGGTGCTTGTCCAGCGCCAGCCTGTAGAGCCGTGCGACGTCGCCCACGTGCGCCGCCGGCCAGCGGTTGGCGCCATCGCCGACATAGGCGGACACGCCTTTCTGGCGAGCAATCTCGATCGCCGGCGAGATCAGCCCCTGCTTTCGCGTGTCGTGGACCTGCGGCAAGCGCACTGCGGCGACGGACACGCCTCGCTTCGCCACCGCTTCGCCGGTCAGCTCGGACAGGCGTCGAGGATTGGGGTTGTTGCGGTCGAATTCGGTCTCGACGGCGAGCCCGCCGTTGCGCGGGCTGCCCATGCCGGTCCCCGAGGTGATGATCAGCGGCCGGTCGGAGCCGGCGAGCGCGTCCGCCATCGCCTCGATCACGCGGCGATCCTTGTCGCAGTTCTCAACGAAGCGCGTGAAGTCGTGGTCGAAGGCGGTATGGATCACCGCGTCCGCCTGCGCCGCGCCGCTCGCGACACTGTCCGGCTCCTCGAGCGCGCCGCGATGCGCCTCGGCCCCGTTCCGCTCGAGCCAGCGCGCGCCGTCGTCGGAGCGGGTCAGTCCGAGCACCTGATGGCCGGCGTCGATCAGTTCGGGCACGATGCGCGAGCCGATGAAGCCGGTCGCCCCGGTCAGAAACACGCGCATGAAGGGTCTCCAAGACTGCTGGTCCGCGCATATCGACCGGATCGCGGTCGTGTTAAAGTGGTGAGGTCATCCTGGTATAACGACCGACAGGATCGCCGTGCAGGGGAGCCAGCATGATGCGGATTGATCGCAGACGCCTTATCGCGAGCGCAGGGGCGCTATCTCTGGGGATCGGCGGCAAGGCCGAGGCTCTGGCCGGAGGCGTCCCGCCGGCTCCCGTGGCCAGGAAGGGTGACGCCAAGGACGTCTACTTCGGCGAGACGGTCAGCGATCCATACCGCTGGATGGAAGACCCGCACGACTCGGACTGGCTGCCCTACCTCAAGGCCCAGAACGCCCACGCCCGCGCGATCCTGGACGCCATCCCGGGACGCGAGCGCCTCTCCGGCAGGGTCCGGCAGCTCTCCGGCGACACGGCGCTGACCACGCGGGTGCAGAGGGCCGGCGGCAAGCTCTTCTACCAGCAACGCCCGGTCGGCGCCGACAACTACAGGCTTTCCGTACGGGAGGACGGACGCGAACGGGTGCTGGTGGATCCCACCGCCCTTGGCGGAGTGACCGGCCATGTCTCGCTCGACTGGTGGGAGGCCTCGCCTGATGGCGCCCGGATCGCCTATGGCCTGTCGCCGAACGGGAGCGAGGACAGCATCCTGCATGTGTTGGAGACCGCTACCGGACGCGACCTCCCCGAGCGCATTTCCAACACCCAATATACGAACGTGCAATGGCTCGATGACGGATCGGGCTTCTTCTACACGCAGCTGACCAGTCCGGTCGGCACGCCGGAGCGCTTCCTGGACGCGCAGGCGCGCTTCCACCGTCTCGGCGCCGACCCCGCGAGCGACCCCGTGCTGATGAAGCGGGGGCTCGACGCGGCGGTGGTGTACGACCGCATCCAGACCCCGACCCTCCTCACCTTCCGCGGCGCGGATCACGTCGTGCTCGCCCTTCACGACGTGCGGCCGGAGTTCCGGTGCCTGATCGCACCGATAGCGGAGGTGCTGGCGGGTCGGGCCCGATGGACGCCTGTCGCAGGCTTCGAGGACGAGGTCACCGACCTCGACCTGCACGAGGGCCAGCTCTACCTGCTGGCCAACAAGGGCTCGCCGCTCGGCCGCGTGGTGCGCACCCCGCTCGCCCAGCCCTCGCTGGCGACGGCCGCCACCGTGGCCCCGGAGGGCCCGATAGTGATCGAGGAGCTCGCCCGCGCTAAGGACGGCCTCTACCTGCGCCTGATGGACGGCGGCCTCGGGCGGCTGCGCCGGCTGGATGGCCAGGATCGGCTGACGGACGTGACGTTGCCCTTCGACGGCACCATCAGCGCCCTGGCGGCCACGCCGCAGGAACCCGGCGTGCTGATGAACTACACCGGCTGGCTTACGCCGGCCGACGTCTGGTCGGTCGCCCCGGACGGGGCGGCGCGCCCGACCGGACTGACGCCGAAGCCCGCCATCGACGTCGGCGCCTACGAGACCTTCCGCGGCTTCGCCCTGGCCAAGGACGGGACAAAAATCCCCTTCAGCCTGATCTACCGCAAGGGGCTGAAGCGGGACGGGACGACGCCGGCCTGGATCTCCGCCTACGGCTCCTACGGGGCGGCCGCCTACACGCCGAGCTTCGCAGGCCGCACCCTGGCGCTGGTCGACGCCGGCTTCATCGTCGGCTACGCCAACGTGCGCGGTGGGGGCGAGTACGGGCGGCCCTGGCACAAGGCCGGACAGCTGGCCAACAAGCCCAACACCTGGCGCGACCTGATCGCGGTCTGCGAGCACCTCTGCGCCGACGGCTGGACGGCCAAGCAGAGGCTGGCGATCGGCGGCCGCTCGGCCGGCGGCATCACCATGGGCCGGGCGATGACCGAGCGCCCGGACCTGTTCGCAGCCGTCATCGACGGCGTCGGCTGGTCCAACCCGCTCCGCTACGTGGTGGAGCAGGAGGGCTACACCGAGGAGCCGGAGTGGGGCGCCATCTCCGACCCCGCAGGCTACCGGGCGTTGAAGGAGATCGACAGCTACCAGCATGTGCGCGACGGCGTCGCCTATCCCGCCGTGCTGCTGACTACGGGCGTGACCGACTCGCGCGTGGCGCCCTTCCACGTGGCCAAGATGACCGCGCGGCTGCAGGTGGCGAGCGCGTCCGGCAACCCGGTGCTGCTGCGGGTGGACTACGACGCCGGCCATGGCGTCGGGTCCACGCGAGGGCAGCAGGACCGCGAGGCGGTGGACACCTACGCCTTCCTGCTCTGGCGCACCGGGGTCGCCGGGTTCCAGCCGGCCTGAGAGGCGGCGGAAGCTCTGGTCAGGTCGACGTCGACCGAGACGGCATGAGGCGCAAAAACGTATGGCCCACCCCGTCTGCAAGGATGATCTCGGGATGGCGTGCT
>CAXTUT010000128.1:0-6527 GCA_964247465.1 uncultured Caulobacteraceae bacterium
CGCGCCGCCAAGAACCGCTTCGGCGCCACCGACGAGATCGGCGTGTTCGAGATGGGCGACGCGGGCCTGCGCGAGGTGAAGAACCCGTCGGCCCTGTTCCTGAACGAGGGCGGCGCGCGTTCGGCGGGCGCGGCCGTATTCGCCGGCATCGAGGGCTCGCGCCCGGTGCTGGTGGAGTTCCAGGCCCTGGTGGCTCCGTCCGCCTACGGAACGCCTCGCCGCGCGGTGGTCGGGTGGGACACCGGACGGCTGGCGATGGTGCTGGCGGTGCTGGAAGCGCGCTGCGGGCTTGGTTTCGGCGACCGCGATGTCTACTTGAACGTCGCTGGCGGCCTCCGAATCACGGAGCCGGCGGCCGACCTCGCCGCAGCCGCGGCGCTGGTCTCCTCCGCGCTGGACCAGCCCTTGCCCCAGGATTGCGTCGTCTTCGGTGAGATCAGCCTGTCAGGCGACGTGCGCAGCGTGGGCCGCACCGACGCGCGCCTCAAGGAGGCGCTCAAGCTGGGCTTCGCCTCCGCGCTCGCGCCCGCCGGCTCTACGCCCGGACTGGCGTCGGTCGCCGCCGTGTCGCGCCTGGGCGACGCCGTGCGACGAATTGGCGACGGCGATTGGAAATGAGGTTAGCCCAAGCTAGGGAGCGCGCGGGAAAAGGCGTGCATGAACCTGTTCGACCTCGTCGCCGGGCTGACGCTGATCGGCTCCGCCGCCCTGGGCTTCAGCCGCGGCGCGGTTCTGGAGGTCGTCACCCTGTTCGCCTTCACCGTGGCGGCGAGCCTGTCGGTCTATCTGCTGCCCTTCACCGCGCCGGTCGCCCGCGCCTCGGTGCATCCGGTCTGGGCGGCGAATGCGGTGGCGGTCGGCCTGTCGTTCCTGATCGGCTACATCGGGCTGCGGCTGCTCGGCGCGAACCTGTCGCGCAGCATCCGCAGCCACAGCGCGCTGGGCTCGCTGGATCGCACCGTGGGGCTGGGCTTTGGCGTGCTGCGGGCCTTGATCGTGCTGGGCGTGGTCTATCTCGTCTTCGCCGCGACGCCCTTCGGTCAGCCGGCCATCCTCACCCAGGCCAGGCTCTACCCGCTCGCCCGCGGCGCCGGGACGACGCTCGCCTCGCTGGCGCCGGGCGGGATGCGCCAGCTGGAGGGGTTCGGCACGTCCTTGAAGGCGCGCATGGGCGGGGGCGATCCGGGACCGCCGCCGGGACCGGTGGAAGCGGGCCAGGCGTATGGCGCGCCGCCCTCGGATGCGACGGACGCGGTGACGCCCGCCGACCGCACGCTGCGGATCGACGACGGCGCGCCGCCCCGACATTCCCATCATCGCCGTACAGCCCCTGCTTCGGTGGAGTGAGCCCGTGACCCTCGCCTTGAGCCGATTGTCCGAAGTCCACGGCCCTGGCTCTGAAGGGCCCGGCTTCCAAGGCCACGTCCGCGAGGACGACGACGACCAGATGCGGCTGGAGTGCGGGGTGTTCGGGGTCTGGAACGGTGCCGACGCCAGCGCGGTCACGGCGCTGGGCCTGCACGCCCTGCAGCATCGCGGGCAGGAAGCGTGCGGCATCGCCAGCTTCGACGGCCAGCTGTTCCATACCGAGCGCCACATGGGCCATGTGGGCGAGGCCTTCTCCGGCGCCGACCTGACCCATCGCCTGCCCGGCCGCTACGCCATCGGCCACACGCGCTACGCCACCGCAGGGGCCAGCGTCATCCGCAACATCCAGCCGATGTTCGCCGACCTGGAGTCGAGCGGCATCGCCATAGCCCACAACGGCAACCTGACCAACTTCCGCGCCCTGCACACCCAGCTGGTCGCCGAAGGCTCGATCTTCCAATCGACGTCGGACAGCGAAGTGATCCTGCATCTGGTCGCGCGCTCCCGCAAAGGTTCGATGGAGGATCGCTTCATCGACGCCCTGTCGCGAATAGAGGGCGGATACGCGCTCCTCGCCTTAACCAATGAGTGCCTGATCGGCGCCCGCGATCCGCTCGGTATCCGGCCGCTGGTGCTGGGCGAGCTGGACGGCGCCTACGTGCTGGCTTCGGAGACCTGCGCCCTGGAGATGATCGGCGCCAAGTTCGTTCGCGACGTGGAGCACGGCGAGGTCGTGGTGATCTCGGGCAAGCGCACCCTCCGCTCCTCGCGCCCCTTCCCGGCCGCCCGCGCGCGGCCCTGCCTGTTCGAATACGTCTACTTCTCCCGGCCGGATTCGATGGTGAACGGCCGCTCCGTCTACGACGTGCGCAAGCGCATGGGCGCGCGGCTGGCGCAGGAGACGGGGGTGGACGCCGACGTGGTGGTGCCGGTGCCCGATTCGGGCGTGCCTGCGGCGCTGGGCTTCGCCCAGGCCAGCGGCATCCCCTACGAGCTCGGCATCATCCGCAGCCACTACATGGGCCGCACCTTCATCCAGCCGACGCAAGGCGTGCGCGAACTCGGCGTTCGCATGAAGCACAGCCCCAACCGCCAGGTGCTGGCGGGCAAGCGCGTGGTGCTGATCGACGATTCCATCGTGCGCGGCACCACCTCGCTGAAGATCGTGCGCATGGTGCGCGAGGCCGGGGCGCGGGAGATCCACTTCCGCTCCGCCAGTCCGCCGATCAAGTGGCCGGACTTCTACGGCATCGACATGCCCAACCGCGACAAGCTGCTCGCCGCCCGGAAGAGCCTGGCGGAGATGCAGCAGATGCTGGAGGTCGACAGCCTGGGCTTCCTGTCGGTGGACGGCCTCTACAGCGCCATGGACGCCGGCCCGCGCGACCCGGTGAATCCCCAGTTCACCGACCACTACTTCACCGGCGACTACCCCACCCGCCTGCTCGATCGCGAGATCGCCGAAGGCCGCAACGACCCGGTGGAGCGCCAGCTGTCCCTGCTGGTGACGGCCTGAGCTGAAGCCGCCGGGTCGCGGATCCAGGGCCGGTCGCCCTTTCCGCCTTGATGAGCGCTACGTCACCGCCAACGCCGACCAGCACGAAAGCGAGTTTCCAGAGCCGTGTTCGTACGTGCTTTCGACCCAAGTGAGACGCTCGGAAGGGACGCTTGTTGGAACGTCTCGGAAGACCTAACCTCCCTGTTGTAAGGCGCGCATTTCTGAAGGAGTTGGAGTGAGGAACCTGACCTTCACTGTTCTTCCCGTGATCATCGCAGTTACTATAACAATAATCTGCTTCTGGACCGCGAACATTGCATTCAGAGGTAGGAAGACGATAATCTCAGCAATCTTATCAGCTAGCTCTGTGCCAGTACTTCTTTTGTTAGTAGCACTGCTGTTACTTCTCAGTCCCAATCCTCACCACTATGACGGGCCTGGAATGGGCTTCGCTGCTTGTGTAATGGCGGAAATGTTTGCGGTGCCGATAGGACTGGTAGCTGGCTTCGCCAATTTGCTCATCCTGAAGGTCGTCCAGAAGCGGCGGCACTAACAATGGCGCTCCACCACCCTTGTGAGACATGCAAACGTCCGCTTCGGAGCTCTGCGGCGGAGCTGGTCCATTCACTCCGCGTGCGAAACTCAAGCGTTCAGCAGCGTGACGCCAGTCGCCGTGAAATCGGCGGTGTTGCGGGTGACGACGGTCACTCGCGACCGCGAGCGCTCGGTCAGACGCTCAAGGATACCGCGCCCCCAGCGTCGACGCCACGCCCTGGGCGTCGTAGGCGTCCGGGGTCGGCGGGCGGGGGCCGTGGCCGCCGATCACCTCCAGGGTGACCACCAGGGTCTCGCCGCCGCCGAAGGTCTCCGAGCCGCCTACGCCGCCGCCGACGCCCGAGCCCCGCCCGAAGCTCGCGCCGCCCAGACCCAGGCCCAGGCTGAACTGGGGCGAGGTCGGGGGCGCCGGAGCTTCCGAGCGGCTGACTACCTGGAACCAGTCGTCGCCCTGCGCGACCGCGGTCCGCGCCGCCTGCAGGAGGGCGCGATCGGACACCTCCGGCGGCGGCGTGCGGGAGCGACCGCGGAAGCTCACCCGGAACCGGCCCGCCTCCAGCGGCTGCACCGACGCGCCCACGGGTGGGGCTTGGGGACCCGTGGCGCACCCGGCGGCGAGCAGCAGGGTGAGGCAGAGAGCGACGGTGGTTCGCCTGGGCACGGCGGCGGTCCTTCTGTTGCCATCTCCAATGGCGCGCGCAGCCTTTGCGTTCCCCGCGACCCCGCTGGCGGTCGCCGGCCGGGGCGGCGCGGTGTATGGCGACGCTCTCCAACCTCACGGACGCCGATCTTGCCTGACCCTGCTTCACTCCTGCGCGACCGGATCGCTCTCGTCACCGGCGCCTCGCGCGGCATCGGCTACGCCCTGGCGCTCGGCCTCGCGCAGGCGGGCGCGCACGTCATCGCCACCGCCCGTACGCAAGGCGGACTGGAGGATCTGGACGACGCCGTGTTCGCCGCCACGGGCGCGCACGCCACCCTGGTCCCGCTCGACATCGAGGACGGCGGCGGCCTGGACCGGCTGGGCGCCGCCCTCTACGAGCGGTTCGGCAAGCTCGACATCCTGGTCTCCAACGCCGGCGAGCTCGGCCTGCTGACGCCTGTCGGGCACCTGGATCCGAAGATCTGGGACCGCGCCGTGGCGGTGAACATGACCGCCACCTACCGGGTGATCCGCGCCATGGATCCCCTGCTGCGCCGGGCCGAGGCCGGGCGCGCAGTGTTTATGACCACCCACCTGGCCACAGCGCCCCGGGCCTTCTGGGGCGCCTACGCGGCCACCAAGGCCGGGCTTGACGCGCTGGTGCAGACCTACGCCGACGAGGTCGACCATACCGCCATCCGCTGCACCCTGCTCGACCCGGGCCCGCTTCGCACCCGCATGCGGATGCAGGCCTTCCCCGGCGAAGACCCCGCCGACCTCGCGCCGCCCGAGGTGCTGACGCCGCTGCTCCTGGAACTGGTCGCCCCGGACGGCGCCCCTCCCCTGCGCGTAACCTTCGCAGACTGGCAGGACGCCAAACAAGAAAAGACTACCTCCGGTGGTATTGATAGCTGACAACCCGATCAGGGTAGAAAATTCGCGGCATCTAGGCGCAACTTCAGATATTGATGATTTCCACACGTACGACAGGTTGATCCCCAGGGCGACACGGGGGTGGGCGCATGTTCGACGGGGAGCCGCCGCGTGAGAACCACGCGGCGCTGCGACGATACTGGCTCGTCACCACCGAGGCGCCGGGCTTCAGCGGCGGCATAGGCGTCTATACCCACCAGAGCGCATGCATGTTCGCCGCTCACGGCGTCGCCGTCACCGTCCTGCAGTACGATCCTGAGGCGTACGACCCGGTTTGCGGCTTTCGCGACGGCTATCGCCTGATCCGGTTCGCCCATCGCAACCTCGACCGCGGGCCGATCGCCACCGCCAACCTGCACGGCGCCCTGCGCATCGCGCGCGAGGCGGACGCGGTGGTGCGCGCGCTCATCGCCGCGGAAGGCGCGCCCGACGTCGTGGAGTTCCAGGACTATGGCGCGCTCGCCTACGGGTTCCTGAAGCACCGCCTGGCCCATCCGCAGGCCGCATGGCCGCGCGTGGTGCTGACCGCGCACCGGCCGCACGCGCACTGCGTGGCGACCGACGGCGACAGCCCGCATGAGCACCGCACGGCCTTCCTCGCCGATGCGGAACGCTGGTGCTATGCGGCCGCGGACGCTGTGCTGTCGCCTTGCCGCTTCATCCTCGGCCCCCTTGCCGAGCTCGGCTTCCCGCTGGATCGGGCTGCGGTCGTGCCCAACCCTTACGACCCCACCGCGCTACGGCGGGCGCCCCCGTCGCAGCGCCTCCAGCCCGAGGCGCTGGAGCTGGCCCGCGCGCTGCATACGACGCACGAGCCCGTGCTGTTCTTCGGCAAGCTGCAGTCGCAGAAGGGCGGCCCCGATCTTGTGGCGTCGCTGGCGGCCCTGCACGGCCACGGGGAGGCGCCGCGGCTATGGATGTTCGGCCGCGACGCCTTCCTCAGCGGCACGCCGACCACCAGCTACGACGCGCTGGAGCGCCGGCACGAGCGGCTGTTCGCGACCGGGCACGTTCGGTATTTCGGCGGCTATGACCTGGCGGACATCCGCGCGCTGTGCGCAGCCCATCCCGTCGCCGCGCTGCCCTATCGCGAGGACTGCCTGCCCTACGCCTTCGTAGAGGCGGTGTCGTGCGGCGCCCTGCCCCTGACGAGCGCGCAAGGCGGTCAGGGCGAGCTCATGCCGCCTGAGCTGCGCGACCGGCTGACCGCAGACGCCACCCGACCCGACGCCTGGGCGGCCAAGGCGCGCGCGCTGCTGGCTCTGGGTCCTCTGGAGCGCGCCGCCCTGTCGGAGCGACTTCAGGCGTTCGTACGCGCAGCGACGTCGCCCTCCACGGTCCTCGCGCAGAAGCTGGCCGCGCTCCGCTCCGTGCGCGCCACCTACCGGGACGAGGACTATCCGTTCGTCCACCGCGAAGCGCTGCGCTTCGGCGCGCCCGACCCGGCGCGGCGCGCCGCCTTGGCCGAAGCGGTCCGCCAGCGCGGGGCGACCCGGCCGATGAGGAAGCCGACGACCGGCATCATCAACA
>CAXTUT010000129.1:0-6481 GCA_964247465.1 uncultured Caulobacteraceae bacterium
AGCCTGGGCTGCGGTGGCCTGATCGCGCGGGCGGCGGACGCCGGGCGCGAGGTGGTGGTGGCGGTGATGACCGACGGCGCCGGCTCACACGCCAACTCCGCCGCATGGCCGGCGGCGCGTCTCGCCGCCCTGCGCCGACGCGAGCTGGACACGGCGGTGGATGTCCTGACCGGCGGTCGTGGCCGGGTGGAGGCCTTCGCGGCGCCTGACGGGCGGCTTCAGGACCACGAAGCGAAGGCGATCGCCTGGCTCGCCGCACTCACGGTGGGACGGCCGGGGGGCGCCCTGTTCACCACTTGGGCGGCCGATCCGCATCCCGACCACAAGGCCGCCGCTCGCATCGCTGCGGCGCAGGCGGCTGCATGCGGCGCGCCGCTCCACGCCTTTCCGGTCTGGGGTCTGATCCTGGCGCCGGACGAGGACGCCGGGCCGGTCGCGCCGTGCGTGCGGCTCGACTTGTCGGGCGTCCTCGACCGCAAGCGCGAGGCCATCGCCGCCCACCGCTCGCAGGTCAGCGAGCTGATCGCCGACGATCCGCAGGGCTTTCGCCTGCGCGACGTGGATCTGGCGCGCCACTTTGGCGGCTCCGAGGTCTTCCTGCGCATCGCCTCTGCAGGGCCGCCCGTCAGGTGACCGCGGCGCGGACCTGGAAGGCCGGGTCGCGCCAGCCCTGCGTCTCGAGTACCTCGCGCAGGGTCTCCACGGCGCGCCACACGTCCTCGAAGCCGAGGTACAGCGCCGGAAAGCCGAAGCGCAGGATGTCGGGCGCGCGGAAATCGCCGATCACGCCGCGCGCGATCAAGGCCTGCATGATCGCATAGCCCTGCGGGTGGCGGAAGGAGACGTGGGCGCCACGCACGGCCGGATCGCGCGGCGTGGCGAGCGCCAGGCCATGACCGGCGCAGCGCGCCTCCACCTGGTCGATGAAGGCGGTGCACAGCGCCTGGGACTTGGCGAACACCTGCGCCAGGTCCGCCTCCAGCATCAGGTCCACGCCCACCTCCAGCGCCGCCATGCCAAGGATCGGCGGCGTGCCGCACAGGAAGCGCGCCAGTCCGTCGGCGGGCTTGTAGTCGTCGCCGAACGCGAACGGCGCCGCATGGCCCATCCAGCCGGTAAGAGGCGAGCGTAGACGGCCCTGGTGACGCTCGGCCACGTACAGGAAGGCCGGGGCGCCGGGGCCGCCGTTCAGGTACTTGTAGCCGCAGCCGACCGCCAGGTCCGCATCCGCGCCGCGCAGGTCCATCGCCACCGCGCCGGTGCTGTGGCTGAGGTCCCAGAGCGTCAGGGCGCCGCCGGCGTGGGCCGATGCGGTCACCCGCGCCATGTCGAAGCGTTCGCCCGTCTTGTAGTGGACGTCGGTGAGCAGGAGCACGCCTACGTGCTCGTCCAGCGCCTCCGCAAGGGAGGCGCGCTCCACGGCGCGGACCTGCAGGCCGGGCAGCAGGTCCGCCAAGCCCTGCGCCATGTAGAGGTCGGTCGGGAAGCCGCCGGCTTCAGTCAGGATGACCGGGCGGCCGGGCTGCGCCGTCATGGCCGCGGCCAACAGCTTGAACAGGTTGACCGAGGTGGAGTCGGCCACCGTCACTTCGTGCGCGTTCGCGCCGATCAGGCGCGCGATCTTGGCGCCCAGCCGCGCCGGCGCGTCGATCCAGCCCGCCGCGTTCCAGCTGCGGATCAGGCCTGAGCCCCACTCGCCGGTCACCACCTCGCCGAGGCGGGCCGCCGTGGCGCAGGGCAGGGGTCCGAGCGAATTGCCGTCGAGATAGACCACCCCCGGCGGAAGCTGGACGCGGTCGCGAAACGGGCGCAGCGGGTCGGCGGCGTCGCGGGCGCGGGCCGCCTCCAGCCCGAATGGACTCAGCGCCTCATCCCTTCGGATCGGCCGCGGGCAAGGCCTGCGGCGTCGGCGCCTCCAGGGCGGGCGCGCCCATCTGCGCCTTGAGCAGGGCAAGCTGGTCGTCCACCGCGTGGGCGTCGCGCAGCTGGGCCAGCTCCTTGTCGGCGCCCGAGCGCTTGTCGAGGGGATCGTTGATCATCCCCTGTTCCAACATGGAGCCCAGGGCGTCGGCCTTGTCGCGGGCGCCCAGCATCTTGCCCTCGGCCCGCTCCAGCGTGCGGCCGACGTTTTCCATCCGTCCGCCGACGCCGGTCAGGCTCTGGGTGACCTTCACCTGCGCCTGGGCTGCGGCGTAGCTCGCCTTCATCGTGTCCTTCTGAGTGCGGAAGCGCTCGATGCGATCTTCCAGCTGGCCCTGGTAGCCGGCGAGCTTGTCCACCTGCGGCCGGATGGCGTCGAGCGCCTGCTGGAGCGTCGAGCGGGTGTAGAGCCCCCGCTGCCGATGGACCAGCGCGGCGCGGGCGAGGTCGTCGCGGCTGGATTGCACGGCCAGCCGCGCGTCCGCCTCGCAGCCCTCCAGCTCCTTGTCCTGGGTGGTGATCTGACGCTCCAGCGACTTCTGCTGGGCCACCACGTCGGCGAGATGGCGCCGCGTCTCCTGCAGGCCGGTCAACATCTTCTCGTAGGAGAGGTCGAGCGCCTCGTTGGGGTCCTCGATGGCGTCCATCAGACGGTTGGTCTTGGACTGGAAGAGGTCGGCGACGCGGCCGAGGATGCTCATGGCCCTGTGCTCCCAAGGAGGTCGGCGTCGTTCCGGACGCCTGAAGTCGCCTCATCCTGAGCGTGTAGAAGGACGAGGCGTCCACGTTGCGCTGCAACCTCGTCCTTCGACAAGCTCAGGATGAGGATGAATGACATGACGCGTCCGGCTCAGCTGTTCACCGACAGCACCAGCTGCGGGTCGGGGATGGCGTCGGGGGCGAGCTCGGCGGCGATGGGCGTGACCGCGGTGCCGACCGCGAAGAACTCGATCACGTGGGGCTGCCAGTTGTGGCTGCCCTCGTGCAGGTCCATGCCGACCACGCCTTCCGCCTGCACCTTGATCGCCTCGTGCTGCATGCGCTCCATGGCGATCTCGCGCGCGTCGTAAAGCGCCTGGGAGTAGTTGGTCAGCTCCACGTTCTGGCCGACCGAGGCCATGGTTTTGAACATGCCCCGGTGGGCGACGTGATAGACGCAGGAGCCCATGACCATCTCCAGCGGGCGATAGCCGGCGTGCAGCAGGGTCCAGAAGTCCTGGCCCGACAGGTCGGAGGTGAAGGGCGCACCGCCTGGACCCTTGAAGGCGGTGTGGCCGGCGGCGTGGACCACGCCGGTGCCGATGGCCACGAATTCCAGCACGTGCTGGTCCCACTCCAGCCGCTTGACCTCGAGCCGCACGCCCACCACGCCGTCGGCGCCCATGTCGCGGGCCTCCTCGCGCATGCGGGTCATGGCGTGCTCGCGGGCCTCGTACATGGCCTGGGAGAGCACCGTCATCTCCTGGTTCTTGGACCAGCCGGCGTATTGGATGCCCACGTGGTAGATGCAGGAGCCGACGCATAAGCCCACCGGCTCGAAGCCGGCCTTGCGCACCAGCAGGAACTCGTTGACCGAGAAGTCGGAGGTGAAGACGCCGCCGGGATGGTTCTGGCTGCGCAGTCCCTTCATACGCTCGAGCGCGTGCTGGGGGATGGCGTCGCTGGTTTTGATCTCGCTTGGCGGCTGGGCCATCAGATGCCTCCCTCTCGATCGTGCAGGTCGTTGGCGGCGGGGCCGCGGGTCTCGTTCAGCAGCGGCGAGAGCTCGTCGCGCATGTCCACCACGGTCCGGATGTGATGGGGCACGCCGTCGCCGCGGCGGGTGTCCACCACCGTGCCGATGACGATGTGGCGGCCGAGGTAACGGTCGGGCCTGTCTTTGTCGCCTTCCTGCTTGAGGAGCTGGCTGAACTGGGTGTGGGCGAGTACGCCCGTCCCCTGCCGTTTGGCGTCGGCCTGGAGTTCGCGGTGGGCGTCGCGCCGGATGCTCTCCCAGAACCGGCCGAGGCTGGTCAACGGTCGGTTGGTCCAGCTGCCCTGGCCACCGTAGGCCCTGCCGCTATCGGTAAGCCATTGGAAGTGGGCGCCTACCGCCAAGCCGCAGGGCACGATCCCCATCTCCAGCAGGCGCACGAACTCCAGCGCGGGCACCGTGGCGACGACCGGGTCGGGGCTGGCGGGCAGGCTTTCCATGCGCACGGCGGTGCCGAGCAGGGTGTAGTCCATGCTGGCGCCGAGGTCGGTGTGGACGGTGCGCATCTTCACGTCGACCACCGCATTGGCGCCGCAGGAGATCGCCTCGGCGCGCAGCCGTTGAAGGGCGGCGCGCCAGCCGGCCGCATGGCCCTCCGTCCAGCTGCGCCCATACTGGTACCAGCAGGTGCCGCTGACCGTGGCGACCGGCTTGATCCCGTGGGAGCGCGCCAAGCGGAGCTCCGCCGGCGTCATCGTCGACATCCAGGGCAGCCGGCCCTGGGCTGAAGCGTGCAGCCGCTCCACCACGAAGGCGGGAAGCTTGTTATGCGCCAGGGCGCCTTCCCAGGCCGCCTCGCGCGCGGCGGCCTGGGCTGCGGTCGGCAGAGGGCTGCCGGCCGGACCTTGCAGCGTGTCGGCCATCAGCGCCCCTTCACAGGAAATCGTGCAGGGTGTCGCTGGCCGAGCCCATGGCCCCGGCGAGCGCGGCCACTTCGGCGCGCACCTCGCTCAGCCACGTGGGCACCGGCTGGTCGGTGGTGCTGATCACGACGCCGCGCACCGTCTTGGCCCGGGTCGCCGAAAGCTGGCCCTTGTCGAGACGAAGCCGATATTCGCCGCCGTCTCCGCGCACCACGATCTCGTGCACGTGGCGGGTCGACGACAGCAGGCCGTCGCGCCGCCGCTCGATCACGACCCGGTCGGGCAAGGCGCCCCGCAGCCGTTCGGCGAGCGCCTCCATGAAGGCCTTGAGGTCGGTCTGGGCGCGGCGGATCCCGGCGGCGTCGAGGTCGAACGGATCGATCTCCACGCTCATGCGGGCGCTGACGTCGTCTGAGCAACGGTGTTCAGCGGCATCGGCGTCCCCCAAGACCAGCTAGCTGTGAAGCGACCTAAGTCTGAACCGCGAAAGCCGGGACGGCAAGGCGTCTGGTTCGCCCATACCGACGCTAGTGCAGGCCGCCGATCACCGAGCTGAGCGCGGCGTACAGCAGTCCCGCGATGGCGATGGCGGCGGGCAGGGTCAGCACCCAGGCGAGCGCGATGTTGCGCACCGTAGACCACTGCAGGCCCGATCCGTTGGCCACCATGGTCCCCGCCACGCCGCTCGACAGGATGTGCGTGGTGGAGACCGGCAGGCCCAGGAACTCCGCCCCGCCGATGGTGATGGCGGCGACCAGCTCGGCGGAGGCGCCCTGGGCGTAGCTCAGGTGCTGCTTGCCGATCTTTTCGCCCACCGTGACCACGATCCGCTTCCAGCCGATCATGGTGCCGAGCCCCAGCGCCAGGGCCACGGTGATCTTCACCCAGATGGGGATGAAGCGGGTGCCGTTGTTGAGCAGGGACCCGAAGCTCTTGAAGGTCTTGGCGGCGGCGGGGTCGACCCTGATCTTCTGCTTGCCGATCTGGGTGATCGCCTGGGCGGTCAGATACATCTCGTTGCGCACGTTCTGGGTCTTGGCGGCGGGCACCTTGGAGACCGCGCCGGCGGCGTGGACCTGCTTGCCGATGTCGCTGGACAGCACCGACAGGGCGGCGAAGGTTTCGGGCTTGCCGAGGCCGCCGTTGCTGAGCGCTGCGTCCACCATCTTGCGGGCGTCGGCGAGCTGGGGCGGCGGTGCGCCGTTGGACAGGCCCTGAAACGCCTGCGACGCGGCGGCGGAGGCCTGCAGGAACTTTGGCGTGGCGCTGTCGGGCATGGTGCGGTTCAGCGCATAGGCGGTGGGCGCCACCCCGATCAGGATCAGCATGATGATGCCCATGCCCTTCTGGCCGTCGTTGCCGCCGTGGGCGAAGGACACCCCGGTACAGGTCAGGATGAGCAGGCCGCGGATCCACCAGGGCGGCGTCTCGTCCGGCTTCGCGGGCTCATAGAATTTGGCGTTGCGCAGGACGAGCTTGAGCAGCAGCAGCAGGCCCCCGGCCAGCACGAAGCCGCACACGGGGCTGAACAGCAGCGCCTGCAGCACCTTGACCGCCTGTCCCCAGTCTACTCCCGAAGCGCCGCTGCGGTGGTTGAGCAGCTGGTTGGCCAGGCCCACCCCCAGGATCGAGCCGATCAGGGCGTGGGAGGAGCTGTTGGGCAGGCCGAACCACCAGGTGCCGAGGTTCCAGATCACCGCCGCCAGCAGCAGCGAGAAGATCATGGCGTAGCCGCCCGCGCTGCCGGTTTGCAGGATCAGCTCGATCGGCAGCAGCGTCACGATGGTGTAGGCCACCGCTCCAGTGGACAGCGCCACGCCCAGGAAGTTGAAGAACCCCGACCAGACCACGGCGAACAGCGGCGGCAGGCTGCGGGTGTAGATCACCGTGGCGACCGCGTTGGCGGTGTCGTGGAAGCCGTTCACGAACTCGAAGCCCAGCGCGA
>CAXTUT010000130.1:0-6432 GCA_964247465.1 uncultured Caulobacteraceae bacterium
CCGCCCGACCCGCCCGCGCAGCTGGTGCAGCTGAGCCAGGCCGAAGCGCTCGGCGTGCTCCACCACCATGATGGTGGCGGCCGGCACATTGACCCCGACCTCCACGACGGTGGTGGCCACCAGCACGCTCACCTCGCCGGCGGCGAAGGCGGCCATGACCGCGTCCTTCTCGCCCGGCGGCATACGGCCGTGCACCAGGCCCACCCGGGGGCCGAGCGTGTTGCGCAGGTCGATGGAGCGCCCTTCCGCGGCGGTCACGTCCAGCATGTCAGACTCGCTGACCAGCGGGCAGATCCAGAAGGCCTGGGCGCCGGAGGCGATGGCGCGGCGCAGGCGCTCGACCACCTCGTCCAGGCGCGTGGTGGGCGCGGCGGTGGTGACCACGGGCTTGCGGCCCGGAGGTTTCTCGTCCAGGCGCGAGACGTCCAGGTCGCCGTGCAGCGTCAATTCCAGCGTGCGCGGGATGGGTGTGGCGGAGAGCGCCAGCAGGTGGACCGCCTCGCCCTTGGCCTGCAGGCGCTTGCGCTCCGAGACGCCGAAGCGGTGCTGCTCGTCGACCACGGCGAGCTGGAGCCTGTGGAACGCCACTTCGTCCTGGAACAGGGCGTGGGTGCCGACGGCGATCCTGGCCTCGCCGGACGCCAGCGCCTCGAGCTTGGTTCGCCGTTCTGCGCCCTTGTCGCGGCCGGTGAGTAGCACGACGCCGACGCCCACCTCCGCAAGCGGTCCGCGCAGGGTCTCGAAATGCTGGCGCGCCAGGATCTCGGTCGGAGCCATCAGCACAGACTGCGCGCCGCTCGCCGCCACGTCGGCCATGGCCAGCATGGCGACCACCGTCTTGCCCGAGCCGACGTCGCCCTGCACCAGGCGCGACATGCGCCGGCCCGAAGCGAGATCGCCGCCGATCTCGGCCAGGGTGCGCGCCTGGGCGCCGGTCAGGCTGTAGGGCAGGGCGGCCTGCACCGCTTCGGCAAGGCGGCTGGCCCTGATGCATGCGGCGGCCTCAGACTGGCGGGCGGCCTTGCGCTGGACCATGGCGAGCTGGTGGGCGAACAGCTCGTCGTAGGCCAGCCGTCGACGCGCTGATGCGCCGGGCAGCAGGTCCGCGCCCATCGCTGGCGCATGGGCCGTGTGAAGCGCCGAGCGCCAGCTCGGCCAGCCTTCTCGCGTAACGAGATGGGGGTCGATCCACTCCGGCAGGTCCGGCGCGCGCTCCATCGCTGCGAGCGCGAGCCGGCGCACGGTGCGCGACGCCAGTCCGGCCGTGGCGGGATAGACCGCTTCGCGCAGCGGCACCTCGCCGGCGCGCTCAGGCGGCACCAGGTAGTCGGGGTGGAGCAACTGCAGCTCGACGTTGAAGCGCTCCGCCTTGCCGCTGGCGATCCGTTCCGCGCCCACCGGATGGCTCCGCAGTAGATGTGGACCAAAGCCTTTGAACCAGCTCAGGAAGGCGAAGCCGGTCTCATCTGCGATGCGAATGCGGTAAGGGTGTCCGGCGCGGGCGGGGGGCAGGTGGGCGTCGACACGCACGTGCACCGTGGCGGTCTCGCCCTCCTGCACCTCGTTCAGCCGCCGCCTTGGCCGCTCGACGACGCCGCTTGGCAGTAGGAACAGCAGGTCGCGCACGCGCTCGCCCGCCAGCTTCGCGACGAGCGGGCGCAGCTTGGGACCGAGCCCCTTCAGCGAGCCCACGTCGGCGAACAGGGGAAAGAGCACTTCGGGACGCATCGGCGCCTTATCTCCCGCCGCTTGGGGCGGAGGAAAGGGTTCAAGCGCTGGCGCGAGACGGAGCGTCCGCCTATATCGCGCCCGATGCCGGATGATCCCGCCCACGCCGCCCGCCTGCGCAAGCTGACCTTCCGCGCAAGCCGCCGCGGCTTCCTTGAGGCCGACCTGATCCTCGGCCCCTTCGCCAAGCGCCACATCAGCGAACTCGACGCTGAGACGCTCGATGAGTTCGAGCGGCTGCTGGAGGCGCCCGACCAGGATCTCTACGGCTGGATCGTGGGGCTGAAGCCCACGCCTGCGGAGTGGGACACCGCGTTGATGCAGCGTTTGCGCGCCTTCCGTCTCGAGGCGTTCGCCGCCCGCCAGCCCGCCGCCTAGTTCCTCCGGAGTCTCAGTTGGATCTATCACGGATCGCCGCCGCGAAGGGGCGGCTCGATCTCGCCAGTGCGCCCGAGGGCTTTGACGCGCTGGTCACCGCCGACCTCGCGCGCGCGCGAAAGGACGTCACCCTGTTCGTCGCCCGCGATGGGCCGCGGGCCGACGCCTTCCAGGGCGCTCTCGCCTTCTTCGATCCGGAGCTGCCGGTTCTGCGGTTTCCGGCCTGGGACTGCCTGCCCTACGATCGCATCTCGCCCTCGCCGGGGGTGGCTGCGGCCCGCATGTCCGCGCTCTCCGCGCTCGCGGGGCGCAAGACAGGCGAGGGGCCGTTGCTGGTGGTCGCCACCCTGCAGGCGGCGCTCCAACGCGTTCCGCCGCGTGAGGTCATTCGCCAGGCCAGCTACCAGGCGCGCACCGGCCGCGACGTGGCCGTGGCCGACCTGGAGCGCTATTTCGCCATCAACGGCTATGTGCGCGCCTCAACCGTTTCGGAGCGGGGCGAGTTCGCCATCCGCGGCGGCGTCATCGACGTGTTCGCGCCGGGCGCGGAGGAGCCGGTGCGGCTCGACCTGTTCGGCGACACGCTGGAGAGCATCCGCGCCTTCGATCCGGAGACCCAGCGCTCCACCCGCCAGCTGAAGGCCATCGACCTGCTGCCAGTGTCCGAAGCCCTGATCGACCCGGACTCCGTCGCCCGCTTCCGCAAGGGCTACGTCTCAGCCTTCGGCAATCCCGGCGACGATCCGCTCTACGCGTCCATCAGCGAGGGCGGGCGGCGTGCCGGCCTGGAGCATTGGCTGCCGCTGTTCTATCCGCGCCTGGAGAGCCTGCTCGACTATGTGGGCGATCAGGCGCTGGTGGCGTTGGACAACCTGGCCGAGGACGCCATCGACGAACGCGCCGCCTTGGTCCAGGACGCCTACGACGCCCGCGCCGAACAGGCCCGCGGCAAGTCGGGCGGCGTCTACAAGCCGTTGAAGCCCGACGCCCTCTACCTCGACCGCCAAGAGTGGGACCTGGAGCTGGAGGACCGGGCGGTGCGCCGGTTCAGCGCCTTCAAGCGCGAGGCGGCCCCGGGCGTGATGGACCTGGCCGCTGGTGTCGGGCGCAGTTTCGCGCCTGAGCGCGCGCAGGACAGCGTCAACCTGTTCGAGGCGGTGGCGGCCCACGCTCTTGCGCTGGGCAAGGCGGGAAAGCGCGTGCTGTTCGCCTCCTGGTCGGACGGGGCGTCGGAGCGGCTGGGCGCCATGCTGGGCGACCACGGGCTGAAGTCCGTCCGCTTCGCCAAGGACTATGCCGACGCCAAGGGCTATGGCGTGCCGGGCGCCAAGGGCAAGCCGCCGCAGCGGGTGGTGCTGCCGGTGGAGGCGGGCTTCGTCGCCGGCGACCTGGCGGTGATCAGCGAGACCGACATCCTGGGCGACCGCCTCTCGCGGCCCAGGAAGCGGCGGCGCGCGTCCAACTTCCTGGCCGAGGCGACCTCGCTGACGCCGGGCGACCTGGTGGTGCACATCGACCACGGCATCGGCCGCTACGAGGGGCTGAACACGCTGCAGGTGGCGGATGCCCCGCACGACTGCCTGAACCTCACCTACGCCGGCGAGACGCGGCTCTACCTGCCGGTGGAGAACATCGACCTGCTCACCCGCTACGGCTCGGAGAGCGAGGGCGTGCAGCTCGACCGGCTGGGCGGCGCGGCCTGGCAGTCGAGGAAGGCCCGCGCCAAGCAGCGCCTGCGCGACATGGCCGAAGGCCTGATCAAGATCGCCGCGATGCGCGAGACCAACACCACCGAAGAGATCGACCCGCCCGCCGGCGTGTTCGACGAGTTCTGCGCCCGCTTCCCCTACGAGGAGACCGACGACCAGCTGAACGCCATCGCCGACGTGCTGGGGGACCTCGGCGCCGGGCGGCCGATGGACCGGCTGATCTGCGGCGACGTGGGCTTCGGCAAGACCGAAGTGGCGCTGCGCGCCGCCTTCGTCATGGCCATGAGCGGGCGACAGGTGGCGATCATCGGGCCGACGACGCTGCTGGCCCGCCAGCACTTCAAGACCTTCTCCGACCGGTTCGCCGGCTGGCCGGTGAAGGTGCGCCAGCTCTCGCGCATGGTCCCCGCCAAGGAGGCCGTCGAGACCCGCACCAAGCTCGCCGCAGGCGAAGTGGAGATCGTGGTCGGCACCCACGCCATCCTGTCGGAACAGGTCAAGTTCTCCGACTTGGGCCTTGTCATCGTTGACGAAGAGCAGCACTTCGGCGTCAAGCACAAGGAGCGGCTGAAGGCGCTGCGGGCTGGCGTCCATATGCTGACACTCACCGCCACGCCGATCCCGCGGACGCTGCAGATGGCGCTGACCGGCATCCGCGAGATGTCCATCATCGCCACGCCGCCGGTCGACCGCCTGGCGGTGCGGACCTACATCGCGCCCAACGATCCGGTCACCGTGCGCGAGGCGCTGCTGCGCGAGAAGTACCGCGGCGGTCAGGCCTACTATGTCGTGCCCCGCCTGACCGACCTGCCCGACATCGAGAAGTTCCTGCGCGAGCAGGTGCCCGAGGTGAAGTTCATCACCGGTCACGGCCAGATGGCGCCGACGCAGCTGGAGGAGGTGATGAGCGCCTTCTACGACGGCCGCTACGACGTGCTGCTGTCCACCACCATCGTGGAATCCGGGCTGGACGTGCCGACCGCCAACACGCTGGTGGTGCATCGGGCCGACATGTTCGGCTTGGCCCAGCTCTATCAGATCCGTGGCCGCGTCGGCCGCTCCAAGGCGCGCGCCTACGCCTATCTGACCACGCCGGTGGAGAAGACCCTGACGCCCGCGGCTGAGAAGCGTCTGAAGGTGCTGCAGTCGCTGGACAGCCTCGGCGCCGGCTTCCAGCTCGCCAGCCACGACCTTGACATCCGCGGCGGCGGCAACCTGCTCGGCGAGGAGCAGTCGGGCCACATCAAGGAAGTGGGCGTGGAGCTCTACCAGCAGATGCTGGAGGACGCGGTCGCCGAGATGCGCGCAGGCGGGGGCGCCTCGGAGCTCGTGGAGGCGCGCGGCTGGTCGCCCCAGATCAACACCGGCGCCTCGGTGCTGATCCCCGAAGCCTACGTGCCCGACCTCAACGTGCGGCTGGCGCTCTACCGCCGCCTGTCCGACGCGGAGAAGCTGGAGGACCGTGAAGCGCTGGCGGCGGAGCTGATCGACCGCTTCGGTCCCCTGCCGCAGGAGGCCGACCACCTGCTCAAGGTCGTCGGCATCAAGGGCCTGTGCCGCCAGGCCAACGTGGCCAAGGTCGACGTTGGCCCCAAGGGCGCGGTGGTCACCTTCCGCAACGACAGCTTTCCCAATCCCGGGGGCTTGGTCGGCCACATGCAGAAGCGGCTCGGAGACTGGAAGCTGCGTCCCGACCAGAAGCTGGTGGTGAAGGGCGACTGGACCACCGCCGACGGACGCCTGGCGACGGCGGAAAAGATCCTGGGCGAACTCGCCAAAGTCGCGCTCGCAGCCTGAGCCGCGACGATGCCGGTCAGCGCGACGGCGTGGTCGCTCCGCCCAGCGCCCGCGCTGGAAGCGTGGGACGCGGAATAGGCGTTGGCGTGGCGGTTGTCGGCCCTGCCGCCGGAGTGGCCGACTCCACCTCCAAGCGCCAGGCCTTCGCGTCCGGCAGGTAGGCCGTCAGGGTGTCCTGCACGTCCTGGGGCGTCATCTTCAGATAGCCCGCGACAGAGGTGCGGATCAGATCCAGACGGCGGGGGTCCTCCTCGGCGTCGTGCAGCATGGTGATCCAGTAGCCGTTGGTTTGCTGCGCGCGCTGGATGCCGTCCACGTGCGGCTTGACGGCGCGGTTCAGCTCGTCAGGCGTGACGCCCTTCTCGCGCAGGTCGGCGATGATTTTGTCGACGTCGGCGTAGAAACTGGCGAGCTTGGTCGGCGGCGTCTCGACGCCCGCGTAGACATAGCCGTAGCCTGGGAAGACTTCGGACTCGTAGGCGCCGGCCGAGGGGGAGTAGCTGGCGCCCTCGGCGACGCGCACCTGATCGGTGATGCGGAGCTGCAGCACCTCGGCGGCCATGTTGAGCCGTCGGGCGCGCTGGGTGTCGGACAGGAGGTCCGCAGCCGGCCATGCCACATAGGCGATGGCCTGGTCCGGACGGCCTTTGTCCAGGCGCACGAGCGGCGTGGCCACGGGGGCGGGAAAGCGCACCTCGTTTGCGCCGGGCGCGATGGGCCGGTCGCGGCGGGCGGGCAGGGCGGCGAAGGTCTGGGCGGCGAAGGTTTGGGCGACGGCCCGCACCGCCGCCTCCACCGTCGTGTCGCCGGCGACCACGAC
>CAXTUT010000131.1:0-6411 GCA_964247465.1 uncultured Caulobacteraceae bacterium
CGCTCATCCCCGACGAGTGACGCCTGCACGTTGAAGCGCCCTGCTCCTCTGGTCCTCGCCATCCTTCGCTTGTCCCGGATCAAGGCCGGACCCTGTGCAGAGCGCCTGCGGCGCTGCAGGCGCCCGGCGGCTGAACGCTTGGTCCTAGGGACAAGCTCGAGGATGACGAGGGGCTGGGTCGATCGCTGAGGGTCAGCCTCGACCCCGATCGGCGAAGATATCCTTTCCTCGACGCGAGGGGATCAGTCTTCCTCGCCGGGCTCGGGCGCCACCAGCATCTTGTCGGCCAGGGGCGTGGCGTTGGTGCGAACCTGCGCCTCGATGCGCTTGGCGATGTCGGGGTTCTTCTTCAGGAACTCGCGCACGTTCTCGCGGCCCTGGCCGATGCGCTGGCTGTCGTAGGAGAACCAGGAGCCGGACTTCTCCACCACGCCGGCCTTGACGCCGAGGTCGATGATCTCGCCGATCTTGGAGATGCCCTCGCCGTACATGATGTCGAACTCCACCTCGCGGAACGGCGGCGCCACCTTGTTCTTCACCACCTTCACGCGGACGTTGTTGCCGACCACCTCGTCGCGCAGCTTGATGGAGCCGGTGCGGCGAATGTCCAGGCGGCAGGAGGCGTAGAACTTCAGCGCATTGCCGCCGGTGGTGGTCTCCGGGCTGCCGTACATCACCCCGATCTTCATGCGGATCTGGTTGATGAAAATGACCATGCACTTGGACTTGGAGATGGAGCCGGTGAGCTTGCGGAGCGCCTGGCTCATCAGCCGCGCCTGCAGTCCCGGCAGGCTGTCGCCCATCTCGCCCTCGATCTCGGCCTTGGGCGTCAGCGCCGCGACGCTGTCGATCACCACCACGTCCACCGCGCCGGAGCGGACCAGGGTGTCCACGATCTCCAGCGCCTGTTCGCCCGTGTCGGGCTGGGAGACCAGCAGGTCGTCCAGGTTCACCCCGAGCTTGGCGGCGTAGCCGGGGTCGAGCGCGTGTTCGGCGTCGACAAAGGCGGCGACGCCGCCGGTCTTCTGCGCTTCGGCCACCACGTGCAGGGCGAGCGTCGTCTTGCCCGAGCTTTCAGGTCCGAAGATTTCGATCACCCGTCCGCGCGGCAGGCCGCCGACGCCCAGCGCCAAGTCCAGCCCCAGGGAGCCCGACGAGATCGACTCCACGTCCAGCTTGGAGCCCTTGGACCCCAGCTTCATCACCGAGCCCTTGCCGAACGCCCGGTCTATCTGGGCGATCGCGGCCTCGAGCGCCCGCTGCTTGTCGCCGTCACCTTGTCCCACGAGTCGCAACACCGTCTGGCTCATTACCGGCGTCCCTCCTGCCACGATTCGCGCTGCAGGCGGTGGCCTGCCGGTCTCAGTGACAGGTTGAGCGTACCCTATCCGTTCCGGAACGCAAGGAGAACATGAGCTCCGTCACGATCAGCCGACGGCCTTGAGCGGTGCGCGTACGGGGGCGACCAGGCGGCCATCCGCCTGCATGCGCCACAACCGGGCGAACAGGCCGCCGCGCCGCTGCAGCTCGAACGGCGCGCCGTCCTCCACCACCTCCCCATCCTCCAGCACCAGGATGCGATCCATGTCGCTGAGCGTGGACAGGCGGTGGGCGACGGCGAGCACGGTGCGGCCCTGCATCAGCTCGGCCAGCGCCGCCTGCACGGCCGCCTCGGAGTCCGCATCCAGGGCGGAGGTCGCCTCGTCCAGGATCAGGATGGGGGCGTCCTTCAGCAGCGCCCGGGCGATGCCGATGCGCTGGCGCTGGCCTCCGGAGAGCTTGGCGCCGCGGTCGCCCACCAGGGTGTGATAACCGTCCGGCAAGGCGTCGATGAAATCCTCGCAGTGCGCCGCGCGCGCCGCGGCGGCCACCGCTTCGTCGCTGGCCTCCGGCCGGCCAAACCGGATGTTCTCCATCACCGAGCGGTGGAACAGGCTCACCTCCTGCGGCACCACCGCGATGCGCTCGCGCAGTTCGTCCTGGGTGAAGGCCTGCACGGGCTGGCCGTCCACCAGGATGCGACCGATGTTCACCTCGTAGAGACGCTGCACGAGCTGGGTCAGGGTCGACTTGCCGGCCCCCGACGCGCCGACCAGCCCGACCTTCTGCCCGGCGGGGATGCGCAGGTTCAGGTTGGTCAGCACAGGCGTCTCGGGACGGTAGCCGAAGCTCACCTTCTCGAAGGTGATGGCGCCGTCGGCCTGGGGGGCGCGGCGGGGCGCGGCGGGGTCGCGCACGGCGTGAGGTTCGCCGACCAGGCGCAGCGTCTCGCCGATGAAGGTATACTGCTGGCCCATGTCGATCAGCGACATCGCCAGGTCGCGCGAGCCGTGCAGCAGGCGGAACGTCAGGGTGGAGACCAGCACCACATCGCCGGGCGTAATGCGCCCGACCTGCCACAGGTGGGCCGCCCAGAGCAGGGCGGCGGCGGCCATGACCACGAGCGCCACATCGTTGGCGACGCGGATCTTCTCGTTGAACATCCAGCTGCGCACGTGGGCCTGCGCCTCTTCGCCAAAGGCGTCGGCCAGGCGGGCGCGCTCGCGATCGCGGGCGGAAAAGGCCTTGATGGCCAGCATGTTGTTGATCGCGTCCATCAGCTCGCCGCCCGAACGGCTGGCGTGGCGGGCGTAGTCGCGATGACGGTCGCGGCCGTTGAGGCCGAAGGCCACCAGCGCCGCGGTCATGGCGGCGACGAACCCCGCCAGCGCCGCGGCCATCCAGACGTCCAGCGCCGCGAACAGCGCCAGGGCGCCGACGAAGCTGACGCAGGGCGGCGCGATCTCCCACACCATCTTGTTGATGATCGCCCCGAAGGCGCCCGCGGTGGAGCTGACCCGATGGCCGAGCGCGCCTGACAGCTGATCCTGGAAATAGCGCATGGAGTGGCCGGCGAGGTGGGCGAACAGGTCGAGCTTGATCTGCACGCCCGCCTTGATGGTCGCGCGCGAGCCAAGCCAGCCGCTCACCCGCCACAACACCCCCTCCATGCCGACCAGGCCGATGAAGACGGCCAGCGCGACGTGGATGGCGAGCCGGCGGCTGGTCGGCCCGGTCATGGCGTCGATCAGCAGCTTCATGCCGTACTGCACGCCCACGCCGCAGGCGGCCGCGCCCAGCACCACCGCCAGCAGGGCGAGGAACTGCATCGGACTGCTGCGCACGTAATGAGCGACGAAAGCGCTCGTGCTGCGCAGCGACACGGGCCGGGCCTGCGCCCAGCCGTGAGCGCCCGTGCGGCCGGCGGCCTGTAGAGCCTGCGCTTGCGGAAGCTCGGTAAGCAAGGCGAGTACTCCTACAGATCGCGACAACGCCGTGGTACAGGACGGTCATGCCTGCGATCTGGTCGCGCCCTTAAATTCCTTACAGACGGCCTCGATCCCGCATGATCGGGACGTGAGCGGTTCGTTAGCCCTCCCGCCGTAGGTTTGGGCTGTGCGTGTCCAGGATCGGGTCTCATGAGCGCTGAAGGGTGTGCCGGCTGCAGCGGCGGCGAGGGGTTCGCAACGCCCTTCACCATGGCCTTCCAGCCCATCGTCGACATGCGGACGCGCCTGGTGTTCGCCTATGAGGCGCTCGTGCGCGGCGTGAAGGGCGAGGGCGCGGCCAGCATCCTGGACGGCGTCAACCTGGACAACCGGTACGCCTTCGACCAGGCCTGCCGCGTCAAGGCGATCGGGCTGGCCGCCGGGCTGGGGCTGCCGGCGCAGGGCGGCCTGCTCTCCATCAACTTCCTGCCCAATGCGGTGTACGATCCCGCCGCCTGCATCCGGCTCACCCTGACCACGGCGCGCCGGGCCGGCTTCCCACTCGACCGGCTGCTGTTCGAGTTCACCGAGAACGAGCGGGTGGAGCACGTCCACCTCGGCCGCATCATCGCCGCCTACAAGGCGCTGGGCCTGCGCACCGCCATCGACGACTTCGGCGCCGGCTACTCCGGCCTGACGTTGCTGGCCAAGTTCCAGCCCGACATCGTCAAGCTGGACATGGAGCTGGTGCGCGACATCGACACGGACCGGGTCAAGCGCCTGATCGTCGCCGGGATGGTCGGCGTGTGCCGCGAGATCGGGGTGGAGGTGCTGGCCGAAGGCATCGAGACGCCGGGCGAGCACCAGACGCTGCTGGACCTCGGCGTCTGGCTGCAGCAGGGCTATCTGCTGGCCAGGCCCGGCTTCGAGACGCTTCCGGCGGTAAGCTGGCCCCGGCCGGTCGCGGTGGCCGCGGCCGCCTGATCCCTCGCCCCTCGCTGAAGAGGGTCAGTGTCCCAGCGCTTCCTCGAAGCGAACGGGTCGACCGAGACGGGGGGCGACCACCTCGTCCTCGCGCATCACGATGTGACCGCGCACGACGGTAGCCATGGGCCATCCGGTCACCGCCATGCCGTCGAACGGCGTCCAGCCGGAACGGCTGGCCATGGCGGCGTGCGACAGGGTGCGCCGGGCCTTCAGGTCGACGATGGTGAGATCGGCGTCGTAGCCGACCGCCAGCCGGCCCTTGCCGGCGATGCCGAACACGCGCTGGGCGCCGGCGCTGGTCAGGTCGACCAGCCGCTCCAGGCTCAGCCGGCCGGCCGCCACGTGGGTCAGCATGACCGGCAACAGGGTCTGCACCCCCGGCATGCCGCTGGGCGAGGCGGGATAGGGACGCGCCTTCTCCTCCAGCGTGTGCGGCGCATGGTCTGAGCCCAGCACGTCGGCCACGCCCTGCGCGATCCCGGTCCACAGGCCCGCGACGTGGCGGGCGTCGCGGATGGGCGGGTTCATCTGCGCCAGGCCCTTGAGCCGCACGTAGGCCTGCGGCCCCTCCAGGGTCAGGTGCTGGGGCGTGAACTCCACCGTGGCCACGTCCTTCTCGCCGGCGAGGAACTCGGCCTCCTCCGCAGTGCTGACGTGGAGCACGTGGATCCGCTTGCCGGTCTCGCGCGCGATGCGGCAGAGGCGGCGGGTGGAGCGGATGGCGGACTCCACGTCGCGCACCTCCGGATGGCTGGTCCAGTCGCCTTCCCGCGCGAGCGGACGACGCTCCACCAGCCGATACTCATCCTCGGAGTGGAAGGTGGCGCGGCGGTGGACGTGGCGCAGCACCTCGGCCACGCCGGCGTCGTCGGCGACCAGCAGCGTGCCGGTGGAGGCGCCCATGAACACCTTGACGCCGCAGCAGCCGGGCAGCCGCTCCAGCTCGCCCAGGTCGCGGGCGTTCTCGTGCGTGCCACCGACGTAGAAGGCATGGTCGCAGTGCATGCGCCCGCGCGCCCGCGCCAGCTTGTCCGCCAGCGCGTCGGCGTCGGTGGTGGCGGGCTGGGTGTTGGGCATCTCGAAGGTCGCCACCACCCCGCCCAGGACCGCGGCGCGCGAGCCCGTCTCCAGGTCCTCCTTCCACTCCAGCCCCGGCTCGCGGAAGTGGACCTGGGTGTCGATGACGCCGGGCAGGACGGTGAGGCCCGCCGCGTCGAACATCTCGCCCGCTGACGCCTGACCCAGATCGCCCACGCGCGCGATGCGGCCGTCGCGCACGCCGATGTCGGCGAGGCCGCGCCCGGCCTGGTTCACCACCTCGGCCCCGCGAACGATCAGGTCGTAGGTCTCAGCCAAGCTCGCGCTCGTCGGAAAGGGGGTGGGGGGACGCAGGCTCGACCGCGGCGGCCTGCGCCTGCGGCTAGGCGGTGTGATCGAGCAGGCGGCGGGCGGCGGCGCCCACCCAGGGCGTGGGCAGGTGGAACATGTGGCAGACGACCTGGTTCAGCTGCGGATCGATGGCCTTGAACGTGGCGAAGTCCCGTGGACCCCGCAGCACCCGGGCCTTGGGTCCCCAGGGCGCGTAGAGCCGCTCGTCGGAAGGGCCGAACAGGCCGAGCGTCGGCGCTCCCGCCGCCGCCGCCAGGTGCATCAGCCCGGAGTCGTTGCCGATGAACAGCCGCGCCCGCTTCAGCAGGGCGTAGGCGGTGAGCAGGTCCACCCGCCCCACCGCATCGACCAGGCGCGCGCGCGGGATCACCCGGCGCACCGCCTCCGCGGCGAAGCGGTCGCTCGGACCGCCGAGCAGCAGCAGACGCCCGTTGGCCATCGGGCCGCTGGGCGCCAGCAGCTCGGCCGCCAGCACCGCGAACGCGCTGTCCACGTTCATCAGATCTTCGATGCGCGCGATCCCGACCTCGCCTTCTGCCACCGGCGCCAATGTCTCCGGAGCGACCGGCACCACGCGCGCCCACGGCGGCTCGAGGTACACGTCGCGCGGCGCCGACGGATCGACCGCGGTGCGCTCGTAGAACTGCGACGACAGCTCGGTCATGCCGTACTCGCCGACCACGTTCCGCTCGTCGATGCAGAACGCGCGCGCGACGTCTCGCCGCAGCGTCGCCGCGTCCACTTCGCGCGATTTGCCCTTGAAACCACCGGTTTGCATCACGCGACT
>CAXTUT010000132.1:0-1184 GCA_964247465.1 uncultured Caulobacteraceae bacterium
GATCTTGGGCCAGGTGTCGTGGACGGTGCGGTGGGACATGAACAGGCCGACGTGGCCGCCGGGAACGGTCTCCTTGACGATCTTGTCCGCAGGGGTCCCGAGCCGGCCGGCGGCCTCCAGCACCTGGGGCGCGGGCGTGATGTCGTCGTGCTCGCCGGCCAGAAGGTAGGCGGGGCAGCTCACGTCGGAGAGGCCGATCCGCTCGCCAAGCGCGGTGAAGCGTCCCTCATAGAGGCGATTGTGGCGGAACAGGTCGTCCACCGCCTGCAGGTACCAGGGGCCGGGCAGGTCGATGGGGTGCTCGAACCAGGCGGAGAACAGCTCAAGCCTTCGGCGGTACTTCGCGTCGTCGATATGCTCGTACAGGCGGACGTAGCGGTCCACGTACTGCTCGAAGGGATGCATGGCCTTGAAGCCCTGCAGCATGGTCTGGCCCTTCAGCCGCCCGCCGCCCCAGAACACCAGCTGCTGATAGAAGGCGGGTGGCAGGGTCATGACCATCCGCTTGATCCAGCCGTCGCCGGCCATGAGGTGCAGCGGCGCCCCGGCCATGACCACGCTCGCCACCTTCTCCGGGAAGCGCGCGGCCAGCATGGCCACCGCCCAGCCGCCCTGACAGAGGCCTGCGATGTGCGCGCGGCCGCCGATGCTGTCGATGGCGACCACCAGTTCGGCCAGGTATTCGTCGATGCGGAAGTTTTCGGTCTCGGCGTCCGCGCCCTTCCAGTCGGTCAGGTAGATCGGGCCGCCGGCATGCTGCTGGAGGCAGGCCATCAGGCTCTGGTCGTGGTGGAAGTCGGCGATGGCGGAGCTGTGGCCGGCGAAGGGCGCGTGGACCAGGATCGGGACGCCCTCGCCCTCCATGGAGTAGTCGCGCAGCCGCATGGTCTTGAGGTCGAGGACCACGCGGTTCGGCGTGGCGAAGCCGGCCCGCGGGCCGATCTCGATCCCCACCGCTTCGGCGGCGGTCTCCATCAGCCGAAGGCCAGGACGCAGCAGCTCGCTCAGGCCGGTGTCGGGGGTCGCCATGACGATGCATCCTCCTTGGTGGCCGGCGCGGCGTCGCGCTGCGGGGATCAGCGGAGCAGGTTGGCCTTGGCCAGTTCGACGACCTCGTCGGCGCGCCCGTTCAGCACGGCCTTGAGCATGTAGAGGGTGAAGCCCTTGGCCATGGTGGCGGTGAC
>CAXTUT010000132.1:1284-6353 GCA_964247465.1 uncultured Caulobacteraceae bacterium
CCGTTGTTGAACACGATCACCTTCACCGGCAGGTCGAGCTGCTTGAGGCTCAGCAGGTCGCCCATCAGCATGGTGAAGCCACCGTCGCCGGAGAGCGACACCACCTGGCGGCTGCGGTCCAGGGCCTGGACGCCCATGGCCAGCGGCATGGCGCAGGCCATGGAGCCGTGCCAGTAGGAGCCGATCAGCCGGCGTCCGCCCTCAAGCTTGACGTGGCGGGCGGCCCAGACCGTGGGCAGGCCCACGTCGCAGGTGAACACCGCATCGCGCGCGGCCAGCTCGCTGGCGACCCGGGCCACGTGCTGGGGGTGCAGACGCCCGCCCGGCTTGCCCTGAGCGAGATCGTCCAGGCCCTTGCGGGCTTGGCGGTAGTGGTCCTGAGCCTTCTCCAGGAAGCGGGTGTCGGTCTTGGGCTTCAGCCGCGGCATCAGCGCCTGCAGGGTGTCCTTCACGTCCCCGATCAGGCCGAGCTCGAGGGTGTGGCGCCGCCCGATGGCTTCGGGGCGCAGGTCCACCTGCGCCACGTGGGTGTGGTCGGGATAGAACTGGGGATAGGGAAAGTCGGTGCCGAGCATGAGCAGGGCGTCGCACTCGCGCATGGCGTGGTAGCCGGAGGAGAAGCCGATCAGCCCGGTCATGCCCACGTCGTAGGGGTTGTCAGGCTCAACCGCGGTCTTGCCGCCGAGCGCATGGACGATGGGCGACTGCAACGCCCCTGCGAACTGGAGCAACTCGGCCTTCGCGCCCGCGCAGCCGCCGCCGCACAGAAGCGTGATGCGCTTCGCGTCGTTCAGGAACGCGGCCAGAGCGTCCAGCGCCGCGTCCGGCGGCCGTACCACCGGCGCGGGCGGCGACAGCCCCGCGAGCGGCGTCTGGGGCCTGTCCTCCGCCGGACGCAGCGCCACGTCGCCGGGGATCACCACCACGCAGACGCAGCGCTCCGCCACCGCCCGGCGGAGCGCGATCTCCAGCACCCGCGGCATCTGGGCGGGGCTGGAGATCAGCTCGCAGTAGCTGGAGCACTCCTTGAACAGGACCTCCGGGTGGGTCTCCTGGAAGTAGCCGGAGCCGATCTCGGGCGAGGGGATCTGGGCGGCGATCGCCACCACCGGCACACGCGAGCGATGGGCGTCGTAGAGGCCGTTGATCAGGTGGGTGTTGCCTGGCCCGCAGGAGCCCGCGCACACGGCCACCTGCCCACCGGCCGCCGCCTCGCCCGCTGCGGCGAAGGCCCCGACCTCCTCGTGGCGCACGTGCAGCCACTGGATGCCGCCGTGGCGTCGCAGCGCGTCGGTGATGCCGTTCAGGCTGTCGCCGACCACGCCCCAGATGCGCTTGACGCCGGCGGCGGCGAGGGTGTCGACGAATTGGTCTGCGACGGTGCGGGCCATGGGCGGTCTCCTCAGATCAGGTGCTGTTTCTTGGCCGCTTCGCTCAGCTCGTCGCGAAAGTCCGGGTGGGCGAGGCCGATCAGCGCCTGGGCGCGCTCGGTGGAGGAGCGACCCTTCATGTTGGCCCGGCCGTACTCGGTGACGATCCAGTGGGTGTCGATGCGGGGCGTGGTGACCGGTCCGCCCAGCCGCGGCACGATGCGCGAGACCTTGCCGTGTGCGGCGGTGGACGTCGCCGCGATGATCGACTTGCCGCCCTTGGACGCATAGGCCCCGCGCACGAAGTCGAGCTGGCCGCCGGAGGCGCTGAACTGGTGGCCCAGCATGTATTCGGAGTTGCAGGCCCCGGTCAGGTCGATCTCGATGGTGCCGTTGATCGAGACGACGTTGTCGTTCTGGGCGATCACCGAAGGATGGGTCACGTAGTCGACCGGCCAGCTCTCCACCGATGGATTGTCGTCCAGGAAGTCGTACATGGCTTTCTGGCCCATGGCGAAGGTGTAGACCGTCTTGCCGGCGTTGAGAGTCTTCTTCGCGTTGGTTATGTTGCCGCCGAGCGTGAGGTCCACCAGGCCGGGGCACAGCGCCTCGGTATGGATGCCGAGGTCGTGGCGGTCCTTCAGCGCCGCGCAGACGAGGTTCGGCAGGGCGCCCACGCCCATCTGCAGGCAGGCGCCGTCCGGGACCATCTCGGCGATCATCTTGCTGATGGTCTCGTCCTCGGGGCCGCCGCCGCGCACCGGCAGTTCCAGGAGCGGCGCGTCGTGCTCCACGATCATGTCCACCTCCGACACGTGGAGCGGCGCGCCGGACCCCAGCACCCGGGGCATCTGGCGGTTCACCTCCACGATCAGCCGCTTGGCCGAGCGGGCCACCTTGGACGAATAGTCGTTGCCGACCCCGAACGTCATGTAGCCGTGCTTGTCCATGGGCGAGACCGTGCAGACGAAGGTCTCGATGCCGATCTCCTCGATCAGCAGCCGCGGCGCCTGGTGGAAGGTGTTGGGGACGTAACGGAGCACCTTGCGGTCGTCCTCCGCGCCGCGTTTGACCGTGTCGCGGTCGGCCTTGGTCATGAACATGCAGTAGGGTTCGATGCGGTCGACGAGGTCGTAGGCCAGCACTGTGTTTCCCGCGATCGAAGTGGCCTCGAAATAGTAGAGCTTCAGGGCCTCCACGCCGCCGGCGCGCGCCCGCTCCGCCAGGGCCTTGAGGAGCGCGGGCGGTTCGGCCATGGCCATGCCCATGGCCATCCGGCTGTTGGACGGGATCGCCGCGGCGGCGTCCTCGGCCGACGTCAGCTTGCTCTTGTAGATGTCTGCAAAGTCCATGCTCGGCGCTCCGGAGACCTGGCTCAGTAACCCGCCGCCTCGTCGGGCGAGTGGCCGCGTTTGTAGATCAGCATGGTGCGCTCGAAGCTCATCACCTCCTTGTCGTCCTGGTTCAATCCACGGGTTGCGACGGTGACGATGCCTTGGGTCGGGCGGCTCTTGCTCTCGCGTTTGTGCAGGATGGTGGACTCCGCATAGAGGGTGTCGCCCGCAAAGATCGGGTGGGTGGCCTTGACCTTGTCCCAGCCGAGGTTGGCCACGACCTTGGCCGAGACGGTGCGCACGCTCATCCCGGTCAGCAGGGCCAGGGTGAAGGTGGAATCGACCAGCATCTTCTTCCACTCGGTCTTGGACGCGAAGGCGGCGTCGAAGTGGACCGGCTGCACGTTCAGCGTCAACAGGGTGAAGTAGGTGTTGTCGACCTCCAAGACCGTGCGGCCCGGCCGGTGCTCGAACACGTCGCCTGGCGTGAAGTCCTCGTAATAGAGGCCCGAGGTCTCGCGGTAGCGATTGTCGCCGACGCTCTTATAGGCGGGAAGCAGTCCGTCCATGGGGGTCTCTCCTGACCAGGCCTGATGTTGACTGTGGAGGTGACGAAGGTGTCAGCCGCCTTTGGCGGCGAGGATCCGGCGCGCCTTGCGTGCCACGGCTTCGTCGACCATCTGGCCGTCCACGACGCCGACCCCGCCCTCGTTGGCGGAAAGGATGCGCTTGGCCTTGGCGACCTGCTCGTCGGTCGGGGTCAGGGCGGTGTTGATCGGGGCGACCTGGGCGGGGTGGATGGCGCCCTTGGCGACGAAGCCGAAGGCCTTGGAGGCGTCCACCTCGCGCTTCAGCCCGTCGGCGTCGTGGATGTCGAAGAAGGGGCTGTCGATGGGCGCGACCCCGGCGAGGGCGCAGGCCGCGACCAGGCGGCTTCGGGTGTGGGCCAGGGCGTCCCAGGCGGTGTCCGCCCCGAGGTCGGCCGACATGTCCGCCGCCCCCAGCATCAGGCCGGCCAGCCGCCGCGTGGCGGACGCGATCTCCTCGACGGCGGCCAGGCCCCGCGTGCTCTCGACCAGGCCCACCAGATGCGCGGCCTTGCCGGCGGCGGTGAGCAGCCGTTCCAGGATGAGCAGGTGGCCCGCGCCCTCGGTCTTGGGCAGGACGATGTAGTCCGGCGCCGCCTTGGAGGCGAACAGGGCGTCCAGGTCCGCGATCCCCGCCGGCGTGTCCAGCCCGTTGATACGGAGCGCGCGCTGCGGCCCATCCCCTTCGCCGCTCAGATAGTCCAGCGCAGTCTTGCGGGCGGCCGGCTTGTCGTGCGGCGACACGGCGTCTTCGAGGTCGATGATGAGGACGTCGGCCCCGACGTCCTTGGCCTTGGCGAAACGCTCCGGCCGAGTTCCCGGCGTGAACAGCCAACTCCGGCTGGGCTTGGTCTCTCCAGGCATGGCCGTTTCCATCAAATTTGCTTATAAAATGCTAATTTAAAAAAGCTGTGTTCGGTTCCGTCGGATGCGGGTGGTTTTGCGAATCTTTTCTGCCCACTAGACAGCGAAAATTGCCGACATACGCCATTTAACCGAAGCTTATACGTAGGGGAGATAGCAGACGTGGAGCTTCGTCACATTCGCGCCTTGCTGGCGATCGCCGAGGAGCGCAGCTTCACCCGGGCGGCAGCCAAGCTCGGCATCGCACAGCCGCCGCTCAGCGCTCAGATTCGGCAACTGGAGGATCACGTCGGGACGCCCCTCCTGCGCCGCCTACCCCACGGGGCGGAACTCTCGCAGGCCGGCGCCGCCTTCCTCGACGTCGTCCGACAAATGCCTGACCTCGCCGAACGAGGGCTGGATGCGGCGCGAAGGGTGGCGCGGGGCGAGACCGGAGCCCTCACCATGGGCTTCACGGCGTCGTCGATCTTCAACCCGCGCGTGACCCGCGCCATCGCCGCCTTTCGGAAGGCCTATCCGGACGTAGACCTGAGGCTGGAAGAGGCCAACACCTCCCGTCTGCTTCAAGGGCTGCAGGAAGGCTCCATCGACGCCGCCTTCCTGCGCCCGGCGGAAGGGGATGAGAGTGGACTGAACGTGACGGCCTTGCATTTTGAACCTCTGGTCGCCGCCCTGCCGCGCAGCCACCCGTGCGCCGAGGCTGAAGCCATCATGTTGTCGGCCCTGGCCGAGGACCCCTTGCTGCTGTTCCCGCGCGAGATCGGACCGCTGCTGTTCGACATCGTCGTCAACGCCTGCCGGGATGCCGGCTTCGAACCGCGGCTCGGACAGACGACGCCCCAGATCGCCTCCATCGTGCACCTCGTCGCCGCCGGCCTCGGCGTCGCCATCGTTCCCCAATCGATGAACCAGCT
>CAXTUT010000133.1:0-6349 GCA_964247465.1 uncultured Caulobacteraceae bacterium
CCACCGACCCAGTCGCGGCGGCGCAAGCGCCAAGACTCAGCGATCGCAGGAACATCTTTACTCCCGTCTTTCAGAGACTGCTCTGCAGCCTATAGAACATCCAGCGAGCTTGACGACAGTCTGTTGGCGGGGGCCAGGGCCTGGGAAGGGGACCCAGCAATGAGGTATGAAAGCGCGGGTGCGCTGGCGCTCTGCGCATGTTTCGCGGCGTCCGGCGCCTATGCGCAATCCAACGCGCCGGCCGACGCCGCCACACTCGCCGGGCACGGCGCGGTGGTGGCGCCGGTGAAGGTCACAGCGCCGCATCGGGACGACACGCCCGCCAAGCTCGACCACATCCTGCCCGAGGTCGCTGGCACCAAGATCACCGTCACCAAGAAGACCAACGTCACCAAGCTCGATCAGCAGCCGACCGTGATCGGCAACGACCTGCAGCAGCTCTTCATCCACTCGCCCGGCATCCTGGTCAGCGAGCAGCAGACGCCCAGCCAGTTCAACCTGAGTTACCGCGGGCTCGGCAATCCGCAGGAGTCCGAGTACGTTCTCGTGCTGCAGGACGGCGTGCCGATCACCACCGACTGGATCGGCTTCCCGACGCTGTACTACCTGCCGCTGTTCCAGGGTCTGAGCGAGGTCCAGGAAATCCGCGGCGGCTCGAGCCTGCTCTACGGGCCCGAGCCGGCCCCGGCGATCAATCTCGTCTCCAAACGGCCGCCGCCCGGCGGCCCGCTCACCGGATACACCGAGCAGGTCGGCGGCAGCGACGGGCTGTATTCGACCTACAGCGTCGTGCAGGGATCGCGGGGCAAGCTCGATTTTCGGGCGGACCTCGGCTACGTGCAGGCCGACGGCCAGCGCCAGAACGCCCAGTCCGAGGTGCGCGAGGGCGATCTCTACCTGGGCTACCGCGCGGATGCGACGCAGCGCCTGGGGCTCGACCTCCACGCCTACGACAGCCGGTCGGGCGATCCCGGACGCATCGGCTACGCCCAGTTCAAGAGCGATCCGTCCGCCTCGCCCACGCCCGACAACGAGGATTGGGTCAGCCGTTACTCGGCGGTGCTGGAGTACGACCACGACTACGCCGGCGGCTGGCGGTTCGAGGGGAAGGTCTGGGGCGCCTACCAGGATTTGGCCAGCCGGTCGGCGGCGGAGTCTCCGGCGCTCACCAGCACCACGCTTCAGGACGAGCTGTTCCGAAGCGAGGGCGCAGACCTGCGCTGGCGCGACCGCTGGGGCCGGGGCGACGCCTTCACCTTCGGGGTGCAGGCCTACCACGACGATGCGCCGTTTCGACAGTGGGACAGCCCCGACGTGCTGGCCGACCGGAGCGATCACAGCGGGACCGCGATCCTGCGCCAGGCGCGAAGCTCCAACTACGAGTCGATCTTCGCCGAAAACGTGTTCCGTCTGCCCTGGCGCTTCCACGTGGTGCCTTCGGTGCGCATCGAACACGAGGAGGTCTTGGTCGACGAGACGGTGCGGCCGCCCTTCCTGACCCGATCCTTGCTGAACGTGGACGCGAACCGCGAGATCCCCCTGTTCGGCGTCGGGATCGGCAACGACTTCGGCCGCCAGAACGAGAGCTACTTCAGCGTCACCCAGGGCTGGCGGCCACTGCGATTCTTCGACGTCGCCTCGCCCTTCAGCAACGTCGGGCCGACTGACCTCGCCGACAACGCCAAGTCGGTGGACTACGAACTCGGGGTGCATGGGACCCCACTGACCGGACTGTTCTACGACGCCGGACTGTTTCTGATAAACTTCGACAACCGCATCGAGACCATCGCGATCAGCAACACCGACAGCGTCAACCAGAACTCCGGCGATACCCGCAGCCGTGGGTTCGAGGGCGAGCTGTCCTACGACTTTCTGGCGGGTCGGGCTGGCGGTCGCCATGTCAGCGCCTTCGCCAACCTGCAGCTGCTGGACGCGCGCTTCACCCGCAGCGACCTGCCCGACCAGGTCGGCAAGGTCCCGGCCTTTGCGCCCCATGCGCTTGGAAAATATGGTCTGACCTACCGCCAGGAGGGACGCTACAGCCTGAGCCTGACCGGTGTGTCTGTCAGCTCTCAGTTCTTCCAGGACAGCGACCTGCCGACCGCGCCCGGCCCAGCCTTCGTTCCGGCCGAGGTCGGCGGCTACACCGTTCTGGACGTCGCTGGAGATTGGTATCTGACCCGCACGCTGCGCCTGCTCAGCGGAGTCTCCAACCTGGGCGACGTGCGATACTACTCACGCGTGTTCCAGAACGGGATCGAGCCTGCATTGGGCCTGACCTTCCATGCGGGGCTGGCGCTGGGGTTCTGAGCGCGCCGCGAACGATCTGTCTGGACATGGCGGGCTCAAGCCTTTTGAAGACGACCATGAGCTCTTTCAAGCGCGCCGCGTCGGTCGCCTTTGTCAGCGTGCTGCTCGGCGCGGCCGCCCACGCGGCGCCGGCGGCGTCCCCTTATGGCGACCTGCATTGGCGCCAGCTCGGCCCGTTCCGCGGCGGCTGGGCGACGATGGTCGACGGCGTGGCGGACCAGCCCGACACCTTCTATTTCGCCGCGGCGGGCGGAGGGCTCTGGCGCACGCGCGATGCGGGACGGACCTGGGACCCGCTGTTCCAGCATGGTCCCGCGGCGTCGGTGGGCGCGGTCGCGGTCGCGCCTTCGGACCCGCGGGTGATCTACATAGGCACCGGTCAGCCCGAGCCCCGCTATGACGTGGCCGCCGGACAGGGCGTCTATCGATCCAGCGACGAGGGCGCGACCTGGACCGATCTCGGGCTGCACGACACCCGCTACACCGGCAAGATCTGGGTCGATCCGCGCGACCCGAACACGGTGCTGGTCGGCGCCCAGGGCCACTTCTTCGGGCCCAGCGCGGACCGTGGCATCTACCGCTCAACCGACGGTGGCCGGACCTGGGCGCACGTGCTGAAGCTCGGCGACTGGAGCGGCGTGGTGGACATCGCCGCCGATCCGAGCGACCCGCGGGTGCTGTTCGCCTCCGCCTGGGAGGCGCACCAGTACCCCTGGCAGAGCTATTTCACCCCGGTGTCCGGGCCGGGCAGCGCGGTCTACAAGTCGCTGGACGGGGGCGCGAGCTGGACCCGGCTGCAGGGCGGCGGCTGGCCCGGCGGAACGCTCGGCCGCATCGGCCTGGCGGTGACCCATACGGCGGCGGGATCGCGGGTCTATGCGGCGGTAGATTCGCCCAAGGCTGGCGGACTGTACCGCTCCGACGACGGCGGCGCGCGCTGGAGCCGCGTCAACGACGAGGACGCCTTCACCGACTGGTACGCCAGCCGCCTGACCGTGGCGCCGAACGATCCCGACACCGTCTACACCGTGGGCCAGTCCATCCGCCGCTGCGACCACGGCGGCGCGCACTGCGAGATCATCAAGGGCGCGCCGGGCGGCGACGACTATCACCACATCTGGATCAACCCGCGCCACCCCGACCACCTGATTACCGGCAGCGACCAGGGCGCGGTGGTCAGCGTGAACGGCGGGGCGACCTGGAGCAGCTGGTACAACCAGCCGACGGGTCAGTTCTACCACCTGGCGGCCGACAACCGCTTTCCCTACTGGGTCTATTCCGGCCAGCAGGACAGCGGCACCGTCGGGATCGCCAGCCGCAGCGACTACGGCGCGCTCGGTTTGCGCGACTGGCATCCGGTCGGCGGCGACGAGCGCGACTACGACATCCCCGATCCCGCCGACCCGATGATCGTCTACGGCTCCGGCCTCGGCGGGCGGGTCAGCAAGTGGGACGGCCGCACGGGGCAGGTGCAGAACATCTCGCCCTGGCCGGTCTCGAGCTACGGCAAGCGCCCGACGCTCAGCCGCTATCACTACCTGTGGGTCACGCCCCTGGTCGCGTCGCGCACTGGAACGCCTTCAATCTACCTGGGCGCCCAGGTACTGTTCCGTTCCACCGACCAGGGGCGGAGCTGGACGACCATCAGCCCCGATCTCACCGGCAAGACGGCGGGCGCGACTGGCTGCGACGGCGACGTTTCGCTCCAGGCCGCCAAGCCCTGCGGCTATGGCGCCATCGCGGCCGTCGAGCCCTCGTCCCGTCATGCGGGCGAGATATGGGTCGGGACCGACGACGGCCTGATCCAGCTGACCCGCGACGGCGGCGCGAGCTGGACGGACGTGACCCCGCCCTCGATTCCTCTGTGGGGCAAGGTCGCCACGCTCGACGTCTCCTCCCTACAGGACGGCGTCGCCTACGCCGTGGTCGACGGCCAGCGGCTGGACGACTTTCAGCCCCACGTGCTGCGCACCCGCAACTACGGCCGCACCTGGACGCCGATCACCGCCGGCCTGCCGCCGGACCACTTCGCAAGCGTCGTGCGCGCCGACCCGGTGCGCGCCGGCCTGCTCTACGGCGGCACGGACGCGGGCGTGTACGTCTCCTTCGACGACGGCGACCACTGGGGTGCGCTGCAGCAGGACCTCCCCACCGCCTGGGTCCGCGACCTGCTGGTCCACGACGGCGACCTGATCGCCGCCACCCAGGGGCGGGCGATCTGGGCGCTGGACGACCTCAGCCCGCTCCGCCAGATCACGCCGGCGATCGAGGCGAGCCCTGTCCACCTGTTCGCGCCCAAGACCGCGCTGCGGGTGCGCGCCGACGAGAACAAGGACACGCCGCTCCCGCCCGAGACGCCGCTGGGCGAGAACCCGCCTGTGGGTGCGGTGATCGACTACTGGCTGGGCGCAGCGCCCAAGACGCCGATCGTACTGGAGGTCCGTGACGCCTCCGGTCGCGTGATCGCCCGCTTCGCCAGCGACGACTCGCCGGAGCGGCCGAACGCCGAGCGCTACTTCGCCAAGGGCTGGACCCGGCCGCCCGATGTCCTCCCCGCGACGCCGGGTCTGCACCGCTTCGTCTGGAACCTGCGCTATCCGCGCCCGGCCGCGATCAAGTCCGATTACTCCATCGCTGCGGTCTGGGGCCGCGACACGCCGCTGGCTCCCCTCGGCCCCTACGTGCTGCCCGGCGAGTACCAGGTGGTGCTGCGCGCCGGCGGTCACATCTCCGCCGCCTCGTTGAGCGTGCGGCAGGACCCGCGGGTGAACGTGCCGCTCGCCGACCTGCAGGCGTCCCTCGCCTTGTCGGAGCGCATCGACGTCGGCCTCGCGCGCGCCCGCCAAGGCTATGGCGAGACCAAGGCTGTGGAGGCCCAGCTCGAAGCCCTGTATCCCGCCGCCGCGGCGCCGCTAACCGAAGTGGCCCGCGCGCCGGAGCCGACCACCGCGGCCGATCGTGCCGGCCTGCTGCCCGACCAGGTGCGCGCCGCGTCCAGTGGCCTGCGCCAGCCGCCGGCGCCGGGCGACTTGGCCTTCGACGGCATCGACGGGCGGCTAGGGAGCGTGGAGTCCGACCTCGAAGCCACCGATGCGGCTCCCACGACCGCCCAGGTGCAGGTGGTGGACGACGCGCTGGTCAAACTCGACGCCGCCTCCGCCCGGTGGACCGCCTTCAAGTCTGGCCCGCTCGTGCAGCTGGACGACGGACTGCGGCGTCAGGGCCGCGCTCCGGTCGTGGTCCCGCCGGCGGACAAGCTGCAGGTGGAAGCGCCCGATCCCGGCCAGGACCTGCCTTAGCCCGGAGCGCGTCCCGCTAGATCGCTTCAGTCCTTCTCAGCTTCGGTCCGGGCGCTCACCGCGCTCGAATGAACCCCGAACCGCCACCCGTTCAGCGCCTTCAGCTGGTCGCCGCCGGCCGTCTGGACACCGCCCGCGGGTGCCGGCGGAGGCACGGTGATCGGGACTAGCTTCCGGGCGGAGAGCGCGGCGTTGGCGCCGGCGAGGTCGCCCTTGGCCAGGGTGTCGAAGCGAGCGGCGAGCTCGGCGAGCTGGCGCTCCAGCACGGTGATCCGGGTGAGCTGGTAAACGGACGGCTGGCCCTCCCAGCTGTTGATCGCGCCGTAGAGCTGGTCGGTGTGCTCGCGCAGCCGCTCCTCGCCGGTGATCGCGCCGCCTTCCTTGGTGGCTACGATCTCCTTTCGCAGGGTGTCGGCCTGATCGGAGAGTGCGGTCAGACGCGCCTTCAGCGGGTCGGAGGCGGGCAGGGGCGCAGCGCGGTCGCTCGCGCCCTCGCGCACGGCGTTGATGCGGGAGAGCAGGTCGGTCTCGTGGCCGAACAGGTCGCTGACCCGCTCCGCCGCCTGGAACTGCAGGCGCCGGTCGGCCAGGGTGAACTTCACCCGCCGGTCCAGCGCCACGGGGAAGGCCTGGGTCAGCACCTGGCCATTGCTGGTCAGCCGCGCGGTGTAGGTACCGGGCAGCCAGCGCGGCCCGAGCGCGGACGACCCCGCCAGCTGCGCCGCGGGCGGCACGCGCGG
>CAXTUT010000134.1:0-6153 GCA_964247465.1 uncultured Caulobacteraceae bacterium
GCCGGGCGGCGACTGGGCCTGGTCGTTGTCGATCCACTGGGCGTAGATCTGCTTGTCAGTGGCGGGATCGATCTCCACCACCCGCCCGTCCTTGCCGTTGCAGGCCAGCAGGTGCCCCTCCGGCGTCCAGGCGAGCGCCAGCGGCCAGGCCAGCAGGCCGTCCTTGCTGACCACCTTGCCTACGCCCGCGCTGTCGGTGCGGGTGAGGGCGTCGGGGATGGCGGTGATGACGTTGTCCAGTCCGTCGGTGACGTAAAGCGTTCCGTCGGAGCCCAGCGCTTCGCCCGTCGGGCCGAGCAGGAAGTTGTCTTTGTCGGCGCGCTGGGCGAAGCCGTCGCCCACCACCGTTTCCTCGGCGATCTGCGGCGGCTCGCCGTCGGGCACGCTCAGCTTGAGGCGGAGCACGCTGGCCTTCTTGACCACGATCGGCAGCTTGGTCTTGGGGTCCAGCACGTTGGGGCTGGGCAGGCCCTCGCCCGCCATGCTGATGAACAGGGTGGCGGTCGCGCCGTCGTCGTGCACCGCCATATTGCCCCAAGGGTCGATGATGTGCGCGCCGGACCAGACCTCCACCGGCTTTCCCTCGGGCGAGAAGACGATCAGGCAGCCGTCGCCCTTGGTGGCGGTGGTGCCGTCCTTGCTGGGGGTGGAGCCGACGATCACCCAGCCGGTTCGGAGCATGGTCATCGACGTGGTCAGCCCCACCCCGCCCGGGCATTGTGAGAGGGTCTGGGGCAGGCGGGCGAACAGGGTCGTCTGCTTTGTCGATGGTCGGTAGAGCACGATGGTGGTGCCGGTGCCCTGCAGGTTGGACAGGTTGTTGAAGTTGTCGACCAGAACGTCGTCCTTCTGCACCTTGCCCGCGCTTACCGGCGCCACGACGATGGCGTAGGGATTGAGATCGCCGTTCTCCGTCACGCTGGAGGTCAAGGTGGTGTGATGGCGGATCGTCTCCAAATAGCCCTTCGGCGTGGCCTGAGCGGTGGCGGCCAGGGTGAGCGCGAATAGCACGGCCAGGGCGCTGCGGGCTTCGAGACGCGATCCTCCGGATCGCACCTCAGCCTGACGAACCCTGTCGTCTTCCCCACCCCTCATCATCCTGAGGAGCGCCTGCAAGGCGTATCTCGAAGGATGCAGGGCCGCTCCCATCGCCGTATGTTTAGAACAGGACATTGGTGCGCACTCCGAATACGGCTTCATTCCTGACGCGCTGGCTGGGGTTGTTCGGATCGGCGAGGCCGCCGCCGGGGCTGAAGCTGTATTGGACGTCCGGCTGGACCTGCCACCAGGGCCGCAGCTGGTATTGGTAGGTCGCCTCGATATACGTCTCGTCGTGGCGGATGGGCGCATAGGCGCCAGGATCGGCCGTCTGGGCGACCAGCGCGGCGTCGCGGTCGGCCAGGCCGGTGCGATTGCTGACCTTCGCGTAGCCGACCCCAAGGCCTAGCGTATCGTCGGGTCGGTTAGCCACGGGGTCGCGATAGTTGATCCCAACGTTGGCGCTGACGGTCAGCAGGCTGCGGTCCGACTGCGGCGAGCCCAGCACGCGGGCGAAGGCGCTGACCGAGCGGTTGGGATCCTGCTCCTCGCGCCACAGCATCTGGTCGGCCACGCCGTAGACGGTGTACTCGCCGCGATGGCGCTGCGGCTGGCCGTCGCTGAGCGGCGAGGCGAGCGGCAGGCCGTGGTCGTCGAAACGCTGGTCGGCGAAGCTCTCGGAGTCATAGTAGGCGCCGAGCTTGTAGGTGTGGCCGAGCGGCGCGCCGCTGCCGGGCAGCACCAAGGCGCCGAGCGCGGGGTAGGTGTACTGCAGCTCCACGAACGTCAGCGTGCCGCCGGTGGTCGGGAAGCTGGTCCCCGATGGGTTGCGCTTCTGCGGGTCGCCGGAATTGTCGTTTACCGGGCTGCCGTTGAATATGCCCACCAGGACAGTGACCGGGTCGACCGGGCGCCAGCGCAGCCGCACGCCCGGCGTGGCCAGCGGATAGGCCGGACCGCCGCCTGGCAGGTTCAGCGACGGCACGGCTGGCCAGCCGAAGGCGGTGTTGACGTAGAGCAGGGCGTTGGGGCTGACGATGAATTCCTGGTCCAGGCTCTGCACCCCGACCTTGATGTCGGCCCGGTCCTCGTCGAGGAACTTCTGGTCGTACCAGAGCTCCCACAGCCGGGTGGCGCGATCCGCCTCGATACCGCTGGCGGTCTGCAGCGTCTCCAGGTGGTCGGTGGACAGGTTGCGGCCGTGCACCTGCAGGGCGCTGACGTTGAGCAGGCCGCCGTAAAAACCAAAAGCGCGCTGGGTGTTCAGCTGCAGGATCGCCTGGGTCAGGCCGTCGTAGTCCACGCCGTGGCCTGCGCCGCCGGTGGCGTCGCCCAGCACCTCGCTGGTCTCCTGTATGGCCAGGGAGACGCCGTATCGGCTGAGGACGGTGCGGACCCCGAACAGGTCGCCCAGCAGGAAGTTGCTGCGGTTCAGGCTGGAGATAAAGCCGCCGAAGCCCTGAAGCGCGCCGGAACTCGTGTCCTGTGAGCTGACCGGCACCGACAGGGGTGGCGGCACGGCGACGGCCGGCCCGGCCAGGGCGGCGAGCGCTCCAGCTATCGCTGCGGCTGTCAGACGCCCCCGCGCCCGACCCGCGCTCAACCCGCACCTCGCCATCAATCCAGGGTCCAGCCTGCCCCCTACCGACGGAGCGAAACCCTTCTATATGCGAGTGAGTTGCAGATACAATGAAATTGCGACGCGCTCGCAAAGAAACCCGGCCGTTGCGCTCGGAGGGTCAGGCCACCTTGCTGAAGTCGGGCGCGCGCTTTTCCAGGAAGGCCTGCATGGCTTCGCGCGCCTCGGGCGAGCGGAGCTGACAGGCGAACACCTCGCTTTCCGCATCCATCCGGGCAGCGACCGCATCCGCGTCTTCGCGGAGCAGGCGCTTGGACTGGCGCATGGCCTCCGGCGGCTTGGCGGCGAGGCGTCGGGCGAGATCGAGCGCGGTGTCTGCAAGCTGCTCCGGCTCCACCACCCGGTTCACCAGTCCGAAGGCCAGGGCGGTCTGCGCGTCCAGCGACTCGGCCAGCAGCAGCAGTTCGGCGGCGCGATGGTAGCCGATGCGGCGGGGCAGAAGCAGCGAGCTCGCCGCCTCTGGCACCAGACCGAGGTTCACGAACGGCGTCTGGAAGCGCGCCCGCGTGCTGGCCACCACCAGATCGCAGTGCAGCAGCATCGTGGTGCCGATACCGATCGCCAAGCCGTTCACCGCGGCCACCACCGGCGTCTCCACCGTGCTGATCGTGCGCAGGAAGCGGGTCACGGGCGCGGCCGTGTCCGCCACCGCCGGGCGGTTGAGGAAGTCGCCCATGTCGTTGCCAGCGGTGAAGGCGTCGCCCTCCGCTCCGATCAGGATGGCGCGAACGCTCGCGTCCTGGTCCGCGGCGTCTAGACCCGCGGCCATGGCCGAATACATGGCGGCCACGATGGCGTTCTTCTTCTCCGGCCGGTTCAGCCGCAACTGCGCCACGCCGTCCGAAACCCGATAGGTCACCTGCTCCGACATCTCGTCTCCCTGCCGGGCCTGCTCGAAGGGCCCGCTCATCGTCCTATAGCTCAAACCCCCGCAAGGGGCGCAGCCGGCGCGGGAAGCCGTCAGCCGAGAAGCAGGCGGGCTCGCCGGCCGGAGGGCGAAGGCCTAGGCGGCGGCCTTGACCATCTGTGGCCGGTGGAACTCCAACGACCCGTCGTCGAGCCGGCGGAACTTCAGATCCAGCAGGTCGAGCGCATAGTTCTGCCGCAGCTTCCACGGCGGCTTTGAGCCCTGGTGCGGGAAGTTCTGGATCGAGCGCTGCACGTAGCCGGAGCTGAAGCTCAGCATCGGCTCCTCCGTTAGCTCGGGATCGCGCTTGCGCGGCACGGCGTAGGCGTAGTCGCGCTGGTCCATGTAGTTCAGCAGTCGGCAGACGTAGTCGCAGGTCAGGTCGCACTTCAGCGTCCAGGAGGCGTTGGTGTAGCCGAAGCAGGACGCCAGGTTGGGGACGTCGCTGAACATGGAGCCCTTGTAGCCCATGGACTGCGAGAGGCTGAGCGCCTCGCCGTCGACGCTGAGCTCCACGCCGCCGAGCAGCTGCAGCTTCAGCCCGGTGGCGGCCACCACGATGTCGGCCTCCAGCGTCCTGCCGGACCTCAGCCGCAGGCCCTTGGGCGTGAACCGCTCGATGTGGTCGGTGACCACCTCGGCCCCGCCGCCCTTCAGCGCGGCGAAGAAGTCCGCATCCGGCGCCAGGCATACGCGCTGGTCCCAGGGATCGTAGGGCGGGGTGAAGTGCGACGCCACGTCGTAGTCCGGGCCGAGCTGGTCGCGCACCCAGCCGAGGATGCGCGCCTTGGTCTGGCTCGGGCGCTTGCGGGCCAGGGTGTAGAACAGCATGCTCTCCAGCACGTTCTTCCAGCGCACCAGTCCATAGGCGAGCTTGTCCGGAAGACGGGCGCGAAGCGTATCGGCGATGGCGTCCTGCGCCGGGCGCGAGACCACGTAGGTCGGCGTCCGCTGCAGCATGGTGACGTGGGCCGCCGTCTTGGCCATGGCGGGGAGCAGCGTCACCGCTGTCGCGCCGCTGCCGATCACCACCACCCGCTTGCCGGCGTAGTCCAGGTCCTTCGGCCAGTGCTGGGTGTGGATCAGCCGGCCGCCGAAGCGGTCCGCGTCCGGGAAGTCCGGCATGTAGCCGCCCGAGTAGTCGTAATAACCCGTGCAGGTGAACAGGAAGCCGCAGGTCAGGCGCGCGGGTGGGCGCCCGTCGCTTCGTTCGACGTCCAGCGCCCAGGACGCGGAGCCCGAAGACCAGTCGGCGCGTACGACCTTGTGGCCGAAGCGGACGTGGCGCTCGATGTCGCCCTCAGACGCGGTGTCGCGGATGTAGTTCAGGATGGAGGGACCGTCGGCGATGGCCTTGGCCTCCTTCCACGGACGGAAGGCGTAGCCCAGGGTGTACATGTCGCTGTCGGAGCGCACGCCCGGATAGCGGAACAGGTCCCAGGTGCCGCCGATGGCGTCGCGCCCTTCCAGGATCAGGTAGGTCTTGGCCGGGCACTGCTGTTGCAGGTGGTGGGCGGCGCCGATGCCCGAAAGGCCCGCGCCGATGATGATGACGTCGTAGTGGGTGGGCTCCATCAGGCGCTCCCGAAGGCTTGGTCGGCCATGCGCGCGATGAACTCGGCGACCTTGGGCGCGCGGGTGACCGGAATCATGTGGCCGGCGCCCGGTATCTCCTCGTAGACGAGGCCCGGAACCTGGGCGCTGACGCCTCGACCGTGGACGGCGGCGTCCAGCACGCGATCGTCGGCGCCGAAGATCACGCCGACCGGAAGCCTCAGCTCGCCATACCGCGCGGCGAAGGCCGGCAGGTCCTCGGCCACGGCCATCAGGTCGGTGGAAGTGGAATAGAAGGCGCGCGGGCGCAGGCCGAGCAGGCCGCCGCCGCGGGTGGCGTAGTCCAAAGGCACGGGCTCCGGCCAGAACACCCCGGCCAGTAGCGCCTTCCCCATCGCCATGGTCATGGGCGTCGCCAGGGTGGAGGCGATAAGCCGGCGCAGCCAGGGCGAGCGGATCGCCAGGGCGCGGAAGGCCACGGGGATGGATTCTTGGGGCTGGGTCAGGGGCGATAGCAGCGCCAGGCCGCAGATCGATTCAGGGCGCCGCACCGCGACGCCGAGCGCCAGAGCGCCGCCCATCGAGTGGCCGACCAGCAGCGGCCGCTCAAGCCCCAGCTTGGCGATGAAGCCCGCCACCACGTCCGCCTGCATCCCGAGCCTGGCCGAGGCGCCGGGCGCGCGCTCGGAATAGCCCGAGCCCGGACGCTCCAAGACCACGACGCGGAAGCGGTCCTTCAGCCGGTCGACCAGGGCGTAGGTGAAGTTGGACATCTGGCCGCCGAGCCCGTGCACCATGACGATGGTGGGGCCAGAGCCCACGTCGACATAGTGGATCCGGTTGCCGTCCACCTCCAGGAAGCGGCCCTGCGGCGGCACAGCGGCCTCGACCTGCCGGGCCATGGCGGCGGAGAACAGCGCCAGGCCGCCGCCGACGACGCCCAGCGCGCCAACGCCGCCGAGCAGGGAGAGCGCCGGCCGCCTCATGCGCTCACCGCCCGGCCCAGAAGCTTCCA
>CAXTUT010000135.1:0-6146 GCA_964247465.1 uncultured Caulobacteraceae bacterium
GAACAACGGCCTGACCGACGGCACGGGCGCATGGCTGCCGCCCGTCGTCGGCCCGCTCGTCGGCGGCCTGCTCGCGGGCCTCGGCCTGCTGGCCATTCCGGGCCTGGGTCCGGTCGTTGCGGCGGGCTGGCTGGCCTCAACCGTGATCGGCGCGGGCGTGGGCGCGGTGGTCGGCGGCGCCACGGGCGGCCTGGTCGGCGCGCTCGTCCACTCGGGCGTCGACGAGCAGGACGCCAACGTCTACGCCGAGGGTGTGCGGCGCGGCGGGGCCGTGGTCACCGCCAAGGTGGCTGACGCCGACGCCCCGATGACGCGCGAGGTGCTGCAGGGTCGCCAGTCGGTGGACCTCGCCAGCCGTCGGCAGGTCTATGTGGTCGAAGGCTGGAGCCGCTTCGACGACGCCGCGCCGGCCTACACGACCGAGCAGGTGCGCGCCGAACGCCAGCGCTACGGCCAGTTCTGAAGAGAGGAGCAACGATCATGAACAAGACCCTTCTCGCCACGACGCTGGCGCTCTCGCTGGGCCTGGGCGCCGGCGCCTTCGCCCAGGCGCCGGTCGGCGGACCCGACGCCAAAGGCAATGCTCCGCTCAAGTCCGCCCACACCATCAACGACGGCTCCGCCAAGCCCGGCGCCAACTCGTTCACCGAAGGCCAGGCGCGCAAGCACATCCTGAACTCCGGCTACACCGACGTCTCGGGGCTGACCAAAGGCGAGGATGGCGTCTGGCGCGGGGCCGCCACGCGCGACGGAGCGCAGGTCTCTGTCGCCATGGACTTCAAAGGCAACGTGACCCAGGCGGCGGCCGCAGGCGGCTCGGGCGGCATGGCGACTTCAGCCACCTCCGCCACCTCCGCCACAGCGGGAAACGCAGACGCTATGGGTGATAGCTCGAAGGGGGGTGCAGCAGCGACGGGCGGCGCGATGCATCATGCCAAGCGCCACCACCACCACCACCGCCGGCATGGCCGCTGCGCCAACCCAGGCCCCAACGGCGTCGCCTGCAGCGGCGTCGACACCACAGGCAAAGGCATCTCCGACCGGGAGCAGAACGCCCTGCAGGCGGGCGCCCACCCCTGAGTCGAAAGATGAGAACCGCCGGGACGCCGCTTAGCGTCCCGGCGGCTGATCATGCCTCGCAGGACACGCGGCGCATCCGCTTGGCCAGGCTGCGCCGAATGCAGGCGATGGCCACCGGCCTGCTCGCCGCCATGGCCGGATTGTTCCTGCTGACGAGCTATGCGGAGCGTCAATGGCCCTGGGCCGCCTATGTGCGAGCCTTCGCCGAGGCGGCGATGGTGGGCGGGTGCGCCGACTGGTTCGCCGTCACCGCCCTGTTCCGCCGCCCATTCGGCCTGCCCATTCCCCACACCGCCATCATCCCGCGCGGCAAGGACCGCATCGGCGGGGCGCTCGGCCGTTTCATCGTGGAGAACTTCCTCAGCCCCCAGGTGCTGGACGCCAAGCTGCAGGATCTGGCGCTGGTCACCTGGGTCGGGGATTGGCTGAAACAGCCTCGGAATGCCCGCGCGCTGGCGGCCCGGCTGGTGCGGCTCGGCCCCGCCCTGGTGCGCGCCCTGCCGCAAGGCGCCCTGGAGGGGCTGGTCTCCGCCCTGGCCCTGGCGGCCGCACGCTCGATCCCCGCCGCTCCGACCGCCTCGGCCCTGCTGCGGGCGGCGTGGAGCGGCGGACGCGCCGAGCCGCTGATCGACCGCGCCGCCGAAAAGCTCGAGGACTATCTGAGCGAGCACCAGGACGTGATCCTGGAGAACGTGCAGGCCCAGTCCTGGAAGTGGCTGCCGAGCTGGGTGGACAAGGCCATCGCCGGCCAGGTCACCCGCGGCCTGGTCAGGCTGCTGGCCGATGTCCGCCGCCCTGACCATCCCTGGCGCGCCAAGCTCGGCGAAGCGATGCAGACCCTGATCGAGCGACTGGCCAGCGACCCGGACCTTCGCGAGCGAGGGGAGGCGCTGAAGCGCCAGCTGCTCGACGATCCCAAAGTATCGGGGCACATTAGCAGCCTTTGGGCGCAGGTGCGCGACCGCCTCGCCGCCTCGGACTGGAGCGCGGCGCCCGGCTACCAGGACCGTCTGGAGACGCTGCTGTGCGCGCTCGGCGACTGGCTGCGCGGCGACGCGGCCATGCAGCGCTCGCTGAACGAGGGCGCGCGCACCCTCGTGCGCGACGTGCTCGCCCCCCGCCGCGAGGCGATCGGACACTTCGTGGCGCAGGTGGTGGAGGGCTGGGACGCCGCGAGCGTGGTGGAGCGGCTCGAGCTGCAGGTCGGCCCGGACCTGCAATACATCCGCGTCAACGGCGCGATGGTCGGCGGGCTGGTGGGGCTGGCCCTGTTCGCCCTGTCACGCGCGCTCGGGCTGGCGTAGCCTGCGGGCCCGCCACCTGGGAGAGGACAGGCCGAAGACGCCTGCCGCGGAAACCATGAAAGCCTCAAAGCCCGTCGCTGCGGCGTCCGATGCGTTCGACGTGGTGATCGTCGGCGCAGGCCCCGCCGGCTGCGCCCTCGCCTCGCGCCTGGCGCGCGCAAGGCCCGCCTGGCGTATCGCCCTGGTGGAGACGGGACCGGCCAGGGGCGGTCTCGCGACAGAGATCCCCATCGGCCTCGCCCAGACGGTCGGGCGCGCCTCTACGATCAACTACGCCTATGAGACCACGCCCCAGAGCGAGCTGAACGGGCGGCGCGGGTTCCAGCCGCGCGGGCGCGGCATGGGCGGCTCCAGCCTGATCAACGCCATGTGCTATATCCGCGGCCAGCCGCGCGACTACGACGGCTGGGCCCAGGCCGGCTGCGCCGGCTGGGGCTGGTCGGACGTGCTGCCCCTGTTCAAGCGCGCCGAGGACAACGTGCGCGGGGCCGACGACCTGCACGGGACGGGCGGCCCGCTGAAGGTCGCCGAGATCGCCAACCCCGACCCGGTCACCTCCGCCTACATCGGCGCCGCGCTGCAGGCGGGCTATCCCTACAATCCGGACTTCAACGGGGTCACGCAGGAGGGCGTGGGGCGCTACCAGGTGTTCCAATACAAGGGCCGCCGCTGGAACGCCGCCCGCGGCTATCTGGCCGACGCGCCGGCCAACCTGAGCATCATGTCCGACATCCAGGCGCTGTCTGTGGAGATCGCCGACGGCCGCGCGACCGGCGTCCGTGTCGCCACGGCCGCCGGCGAGCGGCCGCTGAGCGCGGCCGGCGAGGTGGCGCTGTGCGGCGGCGTGTTCGGCTCCGCGCAGCTTCTGATGCTGTCCGGCGTCGGTCCCGGCGCCCAACTGGCCGAGCAGGGCGTGCCGGTCCGCGCCGACCGGCCGCAGGTGGGCCAGAACCTGCAGGACCACCTGGACCACGTCATCACCTTGGTGCTTGACGATGTGGCGGGGACCTTCGGCTTCACGCCCAAGGCGCTCGCGCGCACGCTCGCCTCCCTGCCCGGCTACTTCATGGGCGGCCAGGGACTGGCGTCCTCCAACATCGCCGAGGGCGGGGGGTTCATGAAGTCAGACCCGCTGCTGGAGCAGCCCGACATCCAGCTGCACTTCTGCATCGCCATCGTCGACGACCACGGCCGCCGCCGCCACGCCAAGAGCGGCGTGTCGCTGCACGCCTGCCTGCTCAATCCCGACAGCCGCGGCGAGGTGCGGCTGGCGAGCCCTCGCCCGCAGGACGCGCTCGTCATAGACCCGCGCTACCTGTCGGCGCCGCGTGATCTGGCGCGCATGCTCAAGGGCGTGCGGATCGCCCAGCGCATCCTGTCCGCCCCCGCCATGGCCCGCTATGGCGGCCACACGCTGTACGAGCCGCTCGACGCCGACGACGAGGTGGTGGTCGCCGCCATTCGCGCGCGGGCCGACACCATCTACCACCCGGTCGGGACCTGCCGCATGGGCGCCGACCCCGACGCGGTGGTCACGCCTGAGCTGAAGGTCCGAGGCGTCGACGGCCTTCGTATCGCCGACGCCTCCATCATGCCGACGCTGGTCAGCGGCAACACGCAGGCGCCGAGCGCCATGATCGGGGAAAAGGCGGCCGACCTGATCCTGGGAAGGACCCCATGAGCGAGCCTACCGAAACCGAGCGCCTGCTGCAGCTGCAGCGCGAAGCCCACCGCCGCGACGGCGCTCCGACCAAGGCCCTGCGGCGCGACCGGCTGAAACGGCTGGGCGCGCTCGTCTCCGACAACCTGCCCCAGATCGCGGCCGCCATCTCGGCTGATTTCGGCAACCGCTCCATGGTGGAGACCCAGTTGCTGGAAGCGGCGGGCGTGCTGAACGCGGTGCGCCACGCCCGTCATGAGGTCGGGGTGTGGATGCTGCCCAAGGCGCGCGGCGTGCCGCCGACCTTCTGGCCGGGCCAGGCCAAGGTGCGCTACGAGCCGCTCGGCGTCATCGGCATCGTATCGCCCTGGAACTATCCGCTGATGCTCTCGCTCTCGCCGATGGTGAGCGCGTTCGCCGCCGGCAACCGGGCGATCCTGAAGCCCGCCTCCAACCTGCCGAGCTTCTCCGCCCTGCTCAAGCGCCTGTTCGAGGCCAGCTTCGACGAGGCGGAAGCCGCGGTGGTGGGCATCGGGCGCGGGGTGGCGGAGGCCTTCACCCGCCTGCCCTTCGACCACATCGTGTTCACCGGCTCCTCGGAGACGGGACGCTCGGTCATGGCCGCCGCCGCCGCCAACCTGACGCCGGTGACGCTGGAGCTCGGCGGCAAGTCGCCGGCCATCGTCTGCCCTTCCGCCGATCCGAAGAAGACCGTGGCCGCCATCGCCTACGGCAAGTTCGTCAACGCCGGCCAGACCTGCATCGCCCCGGACTACGTGCTGGCGCCCTCGGCCGACGCCGCCGCCATCGCCGACGGGATCATCGCGCAAGCCCGGCGCGGCTATCCCGACCTCGGCGCCGACTACAGCACCGTCATCGACCTGAAGACCTTCGACCGCCTCGCCGGCGCGCTGCAGGAGGCCGAGGCGGCGGGCGCCATGGTGCTGCGCCACGGCGGCGCGGCCGACCGCGACCGCAAGCTGTTTCCCCCCGCCGTCGTGCTCAACCCCCCGCGCGACGGCGAACTGATGACGCGCGAGATCTTCGGCCCCATCCTGCCGGTGATCGCCTACGACACGCTGGAAGAGGCGCTGGCCTTCGTCGCCGGCCGGCCCCACCCCCTGGCGCTCTACGTCTTCGCCGAGAACGGGGCGGAGGTAGAGCAGGTGCTGGACGGCTCCCAGTCGGGAGGCGTGACCATCAACGGCACCCTGCTGCACATCGCCCAGGACGAGCTGCCCTTCGGCGGCGTGGGCGAGAGCGGCATGGGCCACTACCACGGCGTCGAAGGCTTCCGCCGCCTCAGCCACGCCCGCGGCGTCTTCCGCACCGGCCCCATAAACCCGCTCAGCCTGTTCGCGCCGCCCTACGGCAAGCGAACCCGCACGCTGCTGAACTATGTGGCGCCGATGCGCGAGCCCGGTTCATAGGCTTCCCTGGGCGTCATTCGCCAGCGAGCCCAAGGCCCCCACTCAGGGCAGCAGCTGGGACAGGAAGCGCGGCGGCGCGGTGGGGGCGCGGTTGAAGACGATGCCAGCGCACCGCCCACCCGCGTCGGTCAGCGCGGTCTTCAGCCGCTGCGCGCCGCCGACGTCGCGCTGTCCGCTGGAGACCACCAGCACGTTGGCGTCGACGAGCGGGGCTATGGCCAGGGCGGCGGGCGAGCGGGCGAGCGCGGGCGCGTCGATCACCACCCAGTCGGAATGGGCGCGCAGCGTGTTCCAGTAGCCCGGCGTGTTGAGGATGCGCACGTCCTGCCCAGGCTTCAGGCTCTCGCGCCGGAAACGGGTGATCCACCAGCGTCTGTCGCCCACGGGATAGGCGTCCAGGTAACGCACGTCCGGCCAGGGGCGGCCGTCCACCCCGGTCAGCTTGGGATCGACGCTGAAGAAGCTCGCCTCGTTGGGCGTGGCCCGGGTCGGTTCGCCCAGCCGGCCATAGCGCTGCGGGTCGGCGTGGAGCACGGCGTGGTGCTCGCCCTTGAACAGGTCCAGCTCCACCAGCCATACGCCGCGGCGCGCGGTCCGGGCGGCGAAGCGGGCGAACTCCCGCGCGACCGTGGAGACGCCCTCGCCGGCGTCGGCGGCCACGAACTGCAGCAC
>CAXTUT010000136.1:0-6138 GCA_964247465.1 uncultured Caulobacteraceae bacterium
CCATGACCGGCATGAGCGCCGTCGCGCTGTCGCCCAAGGCCGGCGCCCACGGGGAGCTTTGCGGCCTGCTGGCCATTCGCGCCGCGCACGAGGCCCTGGGCGACGCCCGCCGCAAGGTGCTGGTGCCGACGTCGGCCCATGGCACCAACCCCGCCACCGCCGCCCAGGTCGGCTATGCGGTGGAGGAGATCGCCCAGACCCCGGACGGCCGCGTCGACCTTGCCGACCTCCAGGCCAAGCTTGGGCCCGACGTGGCGGCGATCATGGTCACCAACCCCAACACCTGCGGGCTGTTCGAGAGCGAGATCGTGGAGATCGCGCGCCTGACCCACGCGGCCGGCGCCTACTTCTACTGCGACGGGGCCAACTTCAACGCCATCGTCGGGCGGGTGCGGCCGGGCGACCTCGGCGTCGACGCCATGCACATCAACCTGCACAAGACCTTCTCCACGCCGCACGGCGGCGGCGGTCCGGGCGCGGGGCCGGTCGTGCTGAGCGAGGCGCTGGCCCCGTTCGCGCCGCTGCCCTGGATCACCCACAGCGAAGGGACGTGGGGCCTGCGCGAGCACGAGGAGCGCCGCGCGGGTCGTCCCAACGCCTTCGGCCGCATGTGCGCCTTCCACGGCCAGATGGGCATGTTCGTGCGCGCCTACGCCTACATGCTGAGCCACGGGGCGGACGGCTTGCGCCAGGTTTCCGGCGACGCCGTGCTGAACGCCAACTACATCAAGGCCGAGCTCAAGGAGGTCATGACCCCGGCGTTTCAGGGCTACTGCATGCACGAGGCGCTGTTCGACGATCGCTGGCTGGCGGACACGGGCGTCTCGACGCTGGACGTCGCCAAGGCCATGATCGACGAGGGCTTCCATCCCATGACCATGTATTTTCCCCTGGTCGTGCACGGGGCCATGCTGGTCGAGCCGACCGAGACGGAGTCCAAGGCCGAGCTCGACCGGTTCATCGCGGCGATGCGCGCCCTGGCGCAGGCGGCGAAATCCGGCGATGTGGAGCGCTTCAAGGGCGCGCCTTTCCACGCGCCGCTGCGGCGGCTGGACGAGACGGCGGCCGCGAGAAAGCCCAGGCTGAAATGGACGGCCGCCGCCTGAGCGGCTGTCGCGGAGGAACCGAGATGACCCTATCGATGTACCAGGCGTCCGCGCCGGTGTTCAGCGCCATGCTGGCCAACCTGTCGGCGATCCTGGGCAAGGCGCAGGCCGAGGTGGACGCCGGGCGGCAGGACGAGGCGGCCCTTATCGAAGGCCGCCTTGCGCCAGACATGTTCGCCCTGGCGCGCCAGGTCCAGATCGCCACCGACTCCGCCAAGGGCCTGACCCGTCTGGCCGGCCACGAACCTCCGTCCATGGCCGATACCGAGACCACCCTGACCGAGCTGCGCGACCGGATCGCCCGCACGCGCGAGGTGCTGGCCGGTCTAACCGCCGGCGACATCGACGGCAGCGAGGACCGCGACATCGCGCTGAAGCTCCGCGATCGCGTGATGCATCTGAAGGGTCAGCAGTATCTGCTCAGCTTCGTCACGCCGAACTTCTATTTCCACATGACGGCCGCCTACGCCATCCTGCGGCAGAAAGGCGTCCCGATCGGCAAGCCGGACTATCTCGGCGGCGCTTGAGCCCCGCCGGCGATGATCGGGAGCGGCTCATGACCCCTGACCTGCCCAGGACCATCGGTTCGGCGCTCGACCTGATCGGGCGGACGCCGATGCTGGAGCTGCACGGCTTCGACACCGGCCGTTGCCGCCTGTTCCTGAAGCTGGAGAACACCAATCCCGGTGGCTCCATCAAGGACCGCATCGCCTTGACCATGATCGAGGCGGCGGAGCGGGACGGGAGCCTCAAGCCCGGCGGCGTGATCATCGAGGCGACCGCCGGCAACACCGGCCTGGGCCTGGCGCAAGTCGGCATCCTGAAGGGCTACCGCCTGATCCTGGTGGTGCCCGACAAGATGAGCCGGGAGAAGATCCAGCACCTGCGCGGGCTCGGCGTCGACGTGCGCCTGACCCGCTCCGACGTCGGCAAGGGCCATCCGGAATACTACCAGGACATCGCCGAGCGGCTGGCGGCGGACACGCCGAACGCCGTCTACATCAACCAGTTCGCGAACCCCGCCAATCCGCTGGCGCACGAGACCGGCACCGGGCCTGAGATCCTGCAGCAGATGGACGGCGACCTGGACGCCATGGTCGTGGGCGTCGGTTCGGGCGGCACGCTCACGGGCCTGGGCCGCTTCTTCGCCAAGGCCTCGCCCAAGACGGCCATGGTGCTGGCCGACCCCACGGGCTCGATCCTGGAGCCGCTGATCGAGCGGGGCGAGCACGTGACGCCCGGTTCCTGGGTGGTGGAGGGCATCGGGGAGGACTTCATCCCGCCCAACTGCGACCTCTCCTACGTCAGGAAGGCTTACGCCGTCACCGACTCCGACAGCATGGCGGCCGCGCGCGATCTGCTGCGGGTGGCGGGCGTGCTGGGCGGATCGTCCTCCGGCACGCTGCTGGCCGCGGCTCTGCGCTACTGCCGCGACCAGGTGGAGCCCAAGCGGGTGTGCACCTTCGTCTGCGACACCGGCTCGAAGTATCTGTCCAAGATGTTCAACGACTACTGGCTGGCGGACCAGGGGCTGGCCACGCGGCCCATGCACGACGACCTGGGCGACCTGATCTCGCGGCGGTTCGGAGATGGCGGCGTCGTGACGGTGGCGCCCGAAGACCCGCTGATGACCGCCTACAACCGCATGCGCGCCGCCGACGTGTCGCAGCTGCCGGTGCTGAAGGACGGGCGGCTGGTGGGCCTGCTGGACGAGAGCGACATCCTGTTCGCCGCCGAGCGCGAGAGCGAGCGCGCGGCCCGCTTCGCCCGGCCGGTCTACACCGCCATGGCCACGCGGCTGAACACCTTGCAGGTGCGCGAGCCGCTGGAGGCGCTGCTCCCGATCTTCCAGCGCGACGAGGTCGCCCTGGTGATGGAGGGCCGCGACTTCCTGGGCGTCATCACGAGGATCGACCTCATCAACCACCTGCGCCGGAGTTGATCCGCAAAGCCTGTTTTCTTTAGACGGGAGCAGTTGCATTCACCTCATCGTGAGCCTGTCGAAGGACGAGGTGTCCACGGGATGCGCCGCGGCCTCGTCCTTCGACAGGCTCAGGATGAGGCCGAGTGAGGCCGCGCGGGTCTGCCTGAACGGGCCATGCTCCGGGCGAGGACGTCAGGGCGCGCAATGGGTCTCCGCCAGCGCGTCAGCCAGGGCCTGCATCACCGGCTCCCATGCGCCGAAGCGCTGCGCGGCGAAGCTGCGGGTGCGCGCGTACCAGGGATAGCGGTCCGTGCCGAGCCGGGTCCAGGCGGCGGGGCCCGCCACGAACCAGACTTGCGCGCCGCAGGCCCCAGCCAGCGCCGCGGTGGCGTTGGGCACGCTGACCAGCCGGTCCAGGGCCGTGCACAGGGCCGCCAGCTCGTCCAGGTCGGCCTTCAGGTCGAGGCCCGGCGGGGTCAGGATCGGGCGGCCGGCGAGCGTCTCCAGCCGCGCCAGCTCTTCCGTTGTCGCGCCGTACTGCAGGTTGACGAAGTCTGTGGCCTCGGTGCGCAGGACCGGCGTCCAGGCTTCCAACGGCGGGTACTGCCGCCGCCGCCGGCCGTTCAGAAGGCCGCTGCGCCAGCTCAGGCCCACGGGATGAGCGATGGGGGCCAGCCAATCTCGCCAATGCGCCACCCGCGCCGGATCGGCGCGCAGGTAGGCCTTGCCGTCGAAATCCGTCGGGTCTGAGCGGAAGCGGCGGGGGAGCGAGCCCATCGGCGCCCACAGGTCCACCGGGCGCGTGACGGGAGGCGAGGCTCCGCGACGAACCCGACCGTCCCGGCGCTCGGTCGTGTGCGCCACCGCGTGGGCGGACGGAAAGCTGCGCTGCATCAGCGCCACCAGGCGGGGCTCGACGGCCAGCGTCAGCCGTCCGGCCGGCCCGAGCGCGCGGAGGACGTCCGGCAGCAGGCCGGCGAACATGATCTCGTCGCCGACGCCCTGTTCGCCCATGACCAGCAGGTGCGCGCCGTCTATCGTGGCGGATGGCGTCCAAGGCGCGCCAGGCGCGTCGAACACCGGCGCGGCGGGATTATCGCCGCTCAGGCGCGCCTCATAGGCGTTCCAGCCGGCGCCGAGCTCTCCGCGGTGCAGGCGCAGCAGGGCGCGGGCGAAGGCGATCGTTGCGATCTGGTCCGGCCCGGTCGCATGGCGTGCGGCGGCGTCGAAGGCGGCTTCGGCCCGAGTCAGCTCGCCGAGGTCGAAGCGCACGTCGCCCGCATTGTAGAGGGCGGCGGCGAAGCCGGGCTCCAGCCGCACGGCCTCCTCGAAGAAGCTCAGCGCGGCCTCGCTCTCGCCCTGCTGGGTGAGCACGACGCCCAGGCTGTTCCAGAGCCGCGCCTCGTGCGGGTGCGCCAGGATCGCGGCGCGCAGGACCTCGACCGCATCGCCGTGACGCTCCAGGGCCGCCAGGGCGCGGGCCTCGCCGTCGACCGCCTCCAGGGTGTCCGGGGCGACGGCCAGGGCGTGGCGCCAGAGCGCCAGGGCCGGCTCGGCCATGTCCAGGTGCAGGGCGATCCTGGCGAGGCCGCAGATCAGCTGCACGTCGCCGGGGGCCTGCAGCAGGGCGACCTCGTAGGCCTCCAGCGCCTCGCTCCACCGGCGCTGCGCCTCCAGGGCGACGGCGCGGTCGCGCGGATGCTGTCGCGGCGCCCTGTCGTCCTGATCGATGGCGTCCATGCCGACGGCTCCGCTCGCCCTCTTCATCCCGCGCCCGGGCGGATCGGGCAAGCCGCGGCGCGCGGACGTCTGAAACAGCTTTTGAAGCGGCGCACGGTTTCTTCGCCGCGGGCGTGCAGCCTATAAACCCGTCTCTTCCGGCCTGCAGGACAGACGCCCGTGAACGCTCCGGTCAAGCCGATCCCCTTCATCGACCTGATGGCGCAGCGCCGCCGCCTGGGCGCGCGCATCGATAAAGCCGTGATGGGCGCGGTGGACGCCGGCCAGTGGATCATGGGGCCGGAGGTCGTCGAGTTCGAGCGACGGCTGGCCGCCTTCGGCCGGGCCGCCCACGCGCTGGCCTGCGCCAACGGCACCGACGCGCTCGCCCTGCCGCTGATGGCCTGGGGGATCGGGCCGGGCGATGCGGTGTTCTGCCCGAGCTTCACCTTCACCGCCACGGCGGAAGCGGTGGCCTGGACCGGCGCGACGCCGGTCTTCGTGGACATCTTGCCCGACACCTACAACCTGGATCCCGCAGCGCTGGAGCATGCAGTGCAGGCGGTGGAGGCGGAGGGACGGCTGAAGCCCGCGGCGGTGATCGCGGTGGACCTGTTCGGCCAACCCGCCGACTACCCGGCGCTCGCCGCGCTCTCGCGGGCGCACGGCATGAAGCTGGTGGCCGACTCCGCCCAGGGGTTCGGCTGCACCTTGCATGGCGAGCATCCGCTGCGCTGGGCCGACGTGACCACCACCAGCTTCTTTCCCGCCAAGCCGCTGGGCTGCTACGGCGACGGCGGCGCGGTGCTGACCGACGATGCAGACCTGGCCGAGCTGATCGATTCGCTGCGCGTCCACGGCAAGGCCACCGCCAGCGACGCCGCCGCGGCGGGCTTCGGCCACGAGGCCAAGTATCTGAACACGCGCGTCGGCATGAATAGTCGGCTGGATACGCTGCAGGCGGCCATCCTGCTGGAGAAGCTGGCCATTTTCGAGGACGACATCGTGCGCCGGGGTGCCGCCGCCGACCGCTACGCCGAGGGGCTGCACGACGTGGTGAGCATTCCGGCCGTGATCGCGGGCGGCGTGTCGGTCTGGGCCCAATACACGGTGGAGACTCCGGCGCGCGACCGGGTCGCCGCCGCGCTGAAGGCCCGCGGCGTGCCCACCGCGGTCTACTATCCCATGCCGCTGCATCGGCAGGTGGCCTACCGCGACTGTCCCGCGCCGAACGGTCTGCCGGTGACGCAGGACAAGGCCGAGCGCGTGCTGAGCCTGCCCATGTCCGCCGACCTGGACGCCGAGACCCAGGCCTATGTCGTCGACGCCGTGCGCGAGGCGGTGCGCGAAGCCGGCTGACGCGCGCGTCGTCGCCCCCTCACTCCGCCG